>JASHUO010000152.1 GCA_030039975.1 Alphaproteobacteria bacterium | reverse complement strand
CGCCACCTCGGCGAGGGCGCGCCGCCGCTCCGACGGCATGGTCGCGGTCGTCGGATTGTGCAGCGTCGGCAGCGTATAGAGCGCACGCACCCGCCCGGCGCGGCAGGCAGCGGCGAGGGCCTCCGGCAGCACGCCATGCTCGTCCAGCGCCAGCGGCACGAGCTTCAGATGCAGCAGGCTCGCGGCGGCGCGGATGCCGGGATAGGTGAGCGCCTCCACGGCGAGCCCGTCGCCGGGCTCGGCGATGGATGCGAGAATGGCGGCGATCGCGTGCTGGCCGCTCGCCGTCACTACCACCTGCTCTTCGGCCGTGGCAAGGCCACCGCTGCGCTCGATCCACGCGGCTCCCGCCGTGCGCTCGGCCGCGCGTCCGGCATGCGGCTGATACTCCATGAGCTGCGCCAGGTCGGGGTCGGTGGCAAGGCTGGCCAAGGCCTCGGCCAGCAGCTTCGCCTCGCTGGCGGCGCGCGGGCGGTGAACGCCGAGATCGACGACATCATCGCCTTGCGGCTCGCCATCGAAGCGGAGCGCCGGCGCCGCGGCGGCGGCGCGCACGAAGGTGCCGCGGCCGACTTCGCCGGCGATGAGCCCACGCCGCTCCGCCTCGGCATAGGCGCGGCTCACCGTGCCGACCGTGACCTTGAGGCGCCAGGCGAGGTCGCGGTGTGTCGGCAGCCGCGCACCCGGCGGCAAAGCGCCGCTCCGCACATCCTCGGCCAAGGCCTCGGCGATAGCGCGGTAGCGCGGCCCACGCAGCGCTGCGAGATCAGGCAGCCAGCTTGTCATGATGACAATGTTATCATTGACGCCAAGTCGATCGTCAAATTGATTCAAGGGGTGCGTTTCGAATTCCGTGCAAAAGATCGGGAATTGAGCGATGGCGGCCGAAAATTGTATCGGTACAAGTTCGCGAGCCGGTGCCCCGCGCGCTGCGATCCTGTGGGGAGCGCTGGGCGTGCTTGCCTTCTCCTTCACGCTGCCGGCAACGCGGCTTGCCGTCTCCCAGCTCGATCCGACCTTGGTCGGGCTTGGCCGTGCGCTGGTCGCCGCCGGCGCGGCAGCAGTCATGCTCGTGGCGACGCGCCAGAAACTGCCCTTGCCGCGTCATTGGCCACGCTTGGCCGTGACCGCGCTCGGCGTCATCTTCGGGTTTCCGCTGTTCAGCGCCTGGGCGCTGGTGCGCGTGCCGGCGGCGCATGGCGCGGTGATCGTCGGGCTGTTGCCGGCGGTGACCGCGGCCATGGCGGCGCTGCGCAGCGGCGAGCGGCCTTCGCCGGCCTTTTGCCTCGCCGCGCTGCTGGGGCTTGTCGCGATCCTCGGCTTTGCCGTGACGGAAGGCGCCGGCCGGCCGCAGCCTGCGGATGCGCTTATCCTGATCGCCGTGCTGTTGGGCGGGCTCGGCTATGCCGAAGGCGGGGCGCTGGCGCGCGAACTCGGCGGCTGGCAGGTGATCTCCTGGGTGCTGGTGTTGTCGGCGCCGGTGCTGCTGCCGGTCGTCCTCTGGCGCGCCGACGCGACCGGGCTCTCCGCCAGCCTTCCTGTCTGGCTCGCCTTCGCTTATGTCTCGGTGGTCAGCACCTATATCGGCTTCTTTGCCTGGTATCGCGCGATGGCCTTGGGCGGCGTCGCCCGGATCGGCCAACTTCAGCTCGCCCAGCCCGTTCTGACCTTGCTGTGGTCGGCGCTGCTGCTGGGCGAGCGTGTGACCATTGCGATGGCGCTCGCCGCGGGCGCCGTGCTCGCCGCCGTCGCCTTGACCCAGCGTGCTCCTGTTGCCCGCCCTCGAACCCCGTGAGGAGAGCCCCATGCGCCTGCCGCTCTATCAGATCGACGCCTTCGCCGACCGGCTCTTCGCCGGCAACCCGGCCGCCGTGGTGCCGCTCGAGGAGGAGCTGCCTGAAGCGACGATGCAATCGATTGCCGCGGAGAACAATCTGGCGGAGACCGCCTTCTTCCGGCGCACGGGCGAAGACTATGCGCTGCGCTGGTTCACGCCGACGGTCGAGGTCGAGCTCTGCGGCCATGCGACGCTCGCCTCGGCCTATGTGATCTTCCACCATCTCGAGCCGGCGCGGCGGGAGGTTCGCTTTGCAACGCGCAAGGCCGGCAGGCTCGGCGTGACGCGCGAAGGCGACATGCTGGCGCTCGATTTTCCCGCCATGCCGCCGGAGCCCTGCGCCCCGGCGCCGGAGCTCGCCGCGGTGCTCGGCGCTGGGCCGGTGGAGCTCCATCGGCATGGCGGGCGCTATCTCGCCGTCTTTTCGAGCGCCGAGGAGGTCGCATCGCTCACGCCCGATTTGCCCGCGCTGAAGCGCTGGCGGGACGGCGCGCTCATCGTCACCGCGCCGGGCGAGGGCGATGTCGATTTCGTCTCCCGCTACTTCGCACCCCGCTACGGCATCGGCGAGGATCCGGTGACGGGATCGGCACATTGCGTGCTCACCCCCTATTGGGCGAAGCGGCTCGGCAAGGACCGCCTCGAAGCGCGGCAGATCTCGCGCCGCGGCGGCGCGCTCCGCTGCACGCTCAACGGCGAGCGCGTCGCTATCGCCGGACGCTGCGTGCCTTATCTCGAGGGCTGGATCAGCGTCTGATACCGACCTCTCGGCGGCTGGCGCTCGGTTCAGGCGACCGCAGTACGAAAAATCCGGAGGTAATTGCCGCCCGCGATCTTGCCCGCCTCTTCGGGCGTGAAGCCCCCGTGCAGCATGGCCGCGACGAGCTGCACCCATTGCGCGTAGTTTTGCACACTCCCGGGAGCGACTTGCTGATCGGTGCCGATGCTGACGTGATCGACGCCGACGACGTCGACCATCTCTTTCAAGCCGTCGACATATCGGTCGAGGCTCGGGAAAAAGTGCCAGATGCCGACCGAGCCGCCGGTCTCCGCAATCGCGCGCGCGTGGTCTGGCGTGATCTGCCGCCCCTTGAGCGGCGTCGGCCCCATGGCGCGCGAATTCAAAAGCGCGGTGTGGGAAAGGAGCAGCGGCTTGGTCGCGACTTTGGTCGCCTGCTTGACCGTGTCTTCGGTCGCGTGCGCGACATCGCAGACGAAGCCGAGCCGGTGACACGCCTGGATCACCTCGGCCCCGAAGGGGGTGAGCCCGTTATGCGTGACGGCGCCGGTCTGGAAATCGCCGATATCGTTTGGCGTGTAATGCACGAGCTGGACGTGCCTGACGCCACGCTGGTGCGCGTCTTCGAGCCGCTCGAGCTTCAGTTCGAGAAAGTCGAGCCCTTCGACATCCGCCACGATGGCCGGCTGGCGCGCGGCATGCGCCGCCTCGAGGTCGGCAGCCGTGAACACGCGGCGCAGGCCATGCTTGGCGACCATCTCGTCCACCCAGGAGAGGCGCTCGAGATGATGTCGATAGAGCTCACCCGGTTGCGCCGGGCGCAGGGCGGTCAGAACGCCGGCCGCGTTCCGGCCGAGCAGCGGGCCGTCCGGGACATCGGCGAGGCAGACCGCCGCCAGCGAGCCTGCCCGCATGCCGTTCGGGAGGTCGTCGTTCGGCGGGGCCATGGAGACGATGCCTGTCGTCCCGCCATGCGTATGGACATCGACGGAGATGAACTTCGCCAAGACATCGCGTGCGGCAGCGGCGTCGTCAGGCGCGGGGGTGGCGGCGGTCGCTGCGCGCGGCTCTCCCCATTCGCCGAGCATCGCCCCGATCGATGTCGCCGCCGTGCCCCACATCCAATGTCGGCGCGTCAGCCCGTGACCGCAACAGTCCATAGCGTGGCCCTCCCTGGCGTTTCAGAACCGGCGCAAGCCGGGCTTCCTCGTCCGCCTGCTTCGCGGCACAACCATACCGCGTTCTTCGCTTTTCGCCACATCGTCGCCGAGGTCGAACGACCACTCCGTAATGGTGGCGCGCGACCAAGCCTATAGTGTGCGGTCGGGAACACCGCCGCAGGCACCGCGTTGGCCTTGTGGCGCGACGAGGGTGGCGATCCTGCGTTGGCCCGCCGCCGCCATTGCAATCGCGATCCGGGAGGCTTCGAATGAAGCTTCGACTGTGCGTGGCTTCGGCGCTGTTGCTGCTGATTGGCGGCGCGGTGTCACAGGCTCAGACGCCCTTCGCGGTCGATTTCACCTGGGCGGGAACAGACAAGTGCTTCGATCCCAAATCGCCGCCCTTCTCTTTAAGCGGCGTCCCTGCCGGAACCAAGGTCCTCAGCTTCGTTCTGAAAGATCTGGACGCTCCAAATTTTACGCATGGCGGCGGATCGGTGCCCTATCACGGGCAAGATCGCATCGCGCGCGGCGCGTTCAGCTATAAAGGGCCTTGTCCGCCGCAGGGGCAACACCGCTATCTCTGGACTGTCGAAGCCCAGGATGGCACCGGCAAGGCGCTTGCCACAGCCACGGTGATGAAGAAGTTCCCGCCGGGATGATGCGGCGATGAGTGCGTCGTTACGCCTGGTTCCGAGCGGGTTCGCGCAGGGTCAAAGCGAGCGGCAGGGCGGCCACACACAGCACGACCATGACCCAGAAACCGCGCGCGCCCAGATGCGCATAAAGCGGCCCGCAAGCGAGGGTCATGACCGCGGTGGCAGCGCCAATCCCGAGCGTGCCGTAGAGGGTCAGCGCCGTCGCTACCAGCGGCGCAGGAACGACCTCCGCCAAGAGCCGCATCGCGGCAAGATGCAGCAAGGCGAAGGTGATGCCGTGGAGCGGTTCGATCAGCATCATCGCCGGCAGCCACGCGCTGGCGCCCATGACGCCCCAGCGCAACACCCCGGCGGCCGCCGCCAGTGCCGCGCAGCGCGCCACGCCTAGCCGATCCAACAGCCATGGCCCGAGGAGCAGAAAGACCACCACCTCCGCCGCGACCTGTTCGGACCAAAGCAGGCCCGCGACATCGGCCGTGATGCCCGCCGCTTGCCACCGGATCACCGCGAAAGCATCGTGCATGGCATGGCTGCCAAGGATCAGCGCCGCAACGAGGACCAGGCGACGGAAAGGAGCGAGCCGCAGCAGCGGACCAAGACCGTGCGTTGCCGGGGGCCCCGGGGTCGCCGGCTCGAGCGGCGGCAATAACGGCGCTGTGGCGGCCGCGCCAGCCGTGGCCGCGAGCAAGAAGGCGCTGAGCCAGACGATGGCGCCGACGCCGAAGTCGCTTACCGCCCAGCCCGACAAGAGCGTGCCCAAGATGAATGCCGCCGAACCCGCGCCGCGCACGGGCCCATAGGTAAAGCCGCGGCCGGTTCGCCGCGGCGCCGCAGCGACAAGCGCCAAGGCGTCACCGAGCGGTGCCAGCGGCGCCAGCGCCGACGCTTGCAGCAGCGCGACCGCGAGCACCGGCCAGAAGCCGGAGAGTGCCACGTAACCGGGCGCGAGCGCGGCCGCGATGAGCGCGCTGAGCGCGAGGACGGCACGGCGCGCGGCGCGCCGATCGGCAATTTGCCCCGCCGCCGGCCCGGCAACCAGACGCACCGCGGTGCCGGCGGCCAGCACGAGGGCGATCTGCTCAGGGCCAAGTCCGCGGCTCCCGAGCAGGACGGGGAAATAGGGTGATTGCACGCCGAAGCTGGCGTAAAGCGCGCTGTAGAGGAACAGAAACCGCAGCAGCCCGGTATGGGCCGGAGACATCATGTCCTCCCATCGCCGCAGCGGTGGAGTTCAACCGCTGTTGCGCAGACCCGCGGCGATGCCGTTGATCGTGAGGTGGATGCCGTGCACGACCCCGTCATCCCTCGTGCCGGCGCGATGGCGCTGCAGCAGCTCGATCTGAATATGGTGAAGCGGGTCGATATAGGGAAAGCGGTTGCGGATGGAACGCGCGAGCAAGGGGTTGCGCTCGAGCAGCGTCTCTTGCTCGGTGATCGCCAGGAGCGCGCGCACGCTGTCGTTCCACTCGGCGCGCAGGCGGGTGAAGATGGCGTCGCGCAGGGCCGGATCCGGGACCAGCTCGGCATAGCGCGACGCGATCGCGATGTCGCTCTTCGCCAGTACCATGTCCATGTTCGATAGCGCGGTGGTGAAAAACGGCCAATCGCGGTACATCGCCCGCAGCATGTCGATGCCGCCTTGCGGCTGCGCGCTCAGCCAGTTCTTCACCGCGGTCCCGACGCCGTACCAGCCCGGCAGCATCACCCGGCATTGCGACCAGCTGAAGACCCAGGGAATCGCCCGCAGATCCTCGATGCGCCCGGAGCCGGTGCGCGAGGCCGGCCGGCTGCCGATATTGAGATTGGCAATCTCGCCGATGACGGTCGATTCGCGGAAATAGCGGTCGAAGCCGTCCGTCTCATAGACCAGGCCGCGATAGGCGCGGTAGGCATGGTCCGAGAGCTCATCCATCGCCTTGAGGTATTCCGCCGGAGGATCGGCCTGGTGCGCATCGAGCAGCGTCGCCTCGAGCGTTGCCGCGGCCAGCGTCTCCAGATTGCGTCGACCGACTTCGGGGTTGGAATATTTGGCGGCGATCACTTCGCCCTGCTCGGTGACGCGGATCGCGCCCTGCAGCGCGCCGGCGGGCTGCGCCAGAATCGCCTGGTAGCTCGGCCCACCGCCGCGGCCGACCGAGCCGCCGCGGCCATGGAAGAGGCGCAGCCGGATGTTGTGCCGTCGAAACGTATCGATCAACGCGCGCTCGGACTTGTAGAGCTCCCATGTCGAGGTCAGATAGCCGCCATCCTTGTTGCTGTCGGAATATCCCAGCATCACCTCTTGCACATTGCCGCGCGCCGCCAGAAGCCGCCGATAGTCCAGCAGCGCGAACAGCCCCTCCATCACCGTGCCACAGTGCTGAAGATCGCCGATGGTCTCGAAGAGCGGCACGATATCGAGCCCCAGCGCAGGCTCGTGAGGCCGCAACAGCCCCACCTCCTTCAGCAGAACGGCCACTTCGAGGATATCGGACACGGCATTCGCCTTGGAAATGACGTAGTGGGGAACGGACAGGCTGCCGTAGCGCCGCTGTCCCTCGGCCGCGGCGCGCAGGATGGCAAGCTCGGACACCGTTTCCGCCGAATAGGACAAATGCGGCGAACTCAACGGCCGGGGCGATCGGATCTCGGCGAGCAACAGCGCGACACGGGCGTCCTCGTCGAGCGTCCGGTAATCCGCGCTCACGCCGACCACGGCGAGAAGCTCGGCGATGACGCGCTCATGCACGTCCGAATTCTGGCGCAGGTCGATCGGCGCGAGGTGAAAGCCGAAGACGCCGGCGCCGCGGCGCAACCGACGCAGCCGGCCCCGCGCCAGGGTCGACGAGCCGTTGGTGGTCAGCGAGTGCGCGAGAGCGTCGAGATCGTCGAGAAACTCGCCAGCGCTGGCATAGTCCGGTGCCGTGCCGATGGCGGGCCGCGACGGCTCGATGCCGCTGAGCGCGCGCGCCGTTGCCGCGAGGCGAGCATAGATGCCAGCAAGGGCGCGCCGGTAGGGTTCATCCTGACGTTGCGGCGATCGGTCGGGAGACCGCTCGGCCAAACGACGCACCGCGTCGGAAATCCGCACCATCCGCCCGTCGAGCGAGAGTTCGCCGCCCAATTGGTGAATTTGCTCGAGATAGAAGCGGAAGACGCGTTCGCTCTGCAGGCGCAGGGCTTGGCTCAGCACATCCGCCGTGACGAACGGGTTGCCGTCACGATCGCCGCCGATCCAGCTGCCGATGCGCAGGAATGAAGGCACATCGAGCCCTGCCCAGTCGGGCAAGATTGTCTCCAGCTGGTCTTCGAGATCGGCATAAAGGCGCGGCAGCTCGTGAAAAAACGTGTGATCATAATAGGCGAGGCCGTTCGCCACCTCGTCGAGGATGCGCAGCCGCGTTCCGCGCAGGATGCTCGTCTGCCACAACGTGAGGACCGCCCGGCGCAGCGCGGTTCGGTTCTCATTCAGCTCTTCGGGCGTGAACCGCACTCGATCGCGCTCGTCGAGCAGCCGGGCGATCTCCATCTCGCGATCGATCGAGCTTTGCCGGCGGATTTCGGTGGGATGCGCGGTCAAGACCGGGTTGCACAGCGCAGTGCTGAAGAACGCCTGCAGCGCCTCGCGCGAAATACCCGCATCCCTCGCGCGCGCGAGCGCATATCCCATGGTACCTTCGCGCGGCGCGGCACTGGCCATCGCATAGGCTCGCGTCCGGCGGATATGGTGCTGGTCCTCGGCGATATTGGCCAAATGCGAGAAGTAGCCGAAGGCGCGGATGATGCGGATGGCCTCATCGTCCGGCAGGCCGCTGATGATCGTTTGCAGCGCTTGCCGCGCCGTCGCCTCGGCATCGCGATGGAAGCGCAGCGCGGTCTGCCGGATGCGCTCGATGGTGTGGAAGACCTGGTCGCCTTCCTGGGCGCGCACGGTGTCGCCAAGGATACGGCCGAGCAGCCGTATGTCGTAGCGGAGAGGCGCATCCTTGTGGGTGGTCGGCCGCGGCTCGTCCATCTCCGGGTTCTAGCCCAGGGGCTCCGCTCGCGTCGACTAGGGGGATATTCCGGCTTTCTCTAAGCGCTTCCCTGCGCCCGCGGTTGAACAGAATTCGCCGCGAACGCCCATTTCGACAGGGATCGCGTCGGCGATTTCAGCGGCGAGGGCTCGGGCTGTCACCCGATAGCACGCTGCCGTGCGCCGGCGCAGGGTATCGCGGCGAGTGCGACGGCGCTCGTGGTGTCCACTCAGTTCAGCAGAGGGCTTACATGGCAATCCAGAACCCCAAGGAACTCTTCGTGATGATGCTCAGCAATGTGCGGCAGCGCGAGGAGCGCACGACAGAGATCTTTCGGATGATCAACGAGGTGGCCAAAGATCCGGACGTCAAGGAAGCGCTGGAATCGCGGATCTTCATCAAGGACCAGATCCTCAGCAGCCTCGATCGCTGCTTCGAGCTCATCCGCGAAAAACCGATGAAGCCCAATGATCGACTTCACGACGTGTTCGTCGAGGATTTCAAGAGGGAACTCGCCGAGATCCAAGCACCCGCCGCCAGGCACCTCTTTATCTTGGCGAAGGCCAAGGCCGCGATCCATCTGCGCATCGCGGAATATGCGGCGCTCACGGCGATGGCCGATCTCTCAGGTCACTTCGGCGTGGGCGTATTGCTCGAGACCTGCCTGGCGGAGCAACTCGCCTTCGTCGAGCGGACGCGCCGGCTTGTGAGGCACCTCGTCGCGAAAGAATTGGGCGAGCGCCTCGCGGCGTAAGCGCCGCAGAAACGAGATCGAGCATTTTGCCTCAGGTCTGGTCTTCCCAGGCCTGAGGCGCTTGCGCGACGGCGAGCCCCGTCAGGGGCGGATGCCCCTATGCGTGGCGGGTGCCTGCTGCGGCACACCTGCCGCCAGTCGTTGGCTTCGCTCTCTCGGGGACATGCCCTAGCCGCTCCATCGCCCCTCGGCTATCGTCCGGGCGCTTAGCGAGGGAGGGATGCGCCCGTGGCGAAGACCTATGAGATCGCCGTGATTCCCGGCGATGGAATCGGCAAGGAAGTGGTGCCGGAAGGAATGCGCGTGCTCGAGGCGGCGGCGCGCCGCTTCGGCTTCGAGCTCAAATGGCGGCACTACGATTGGAGCTGCGAGCGCTACACCAAGACCGGCACGATGATGCCGGCGGACGGGCTCGAGCAGATCAAGGGCACGCAGGGCATCTTCCTCGGCGCCGTGGGCTATCCCGGCGTTGCCGATCACGTCTCTCTCTGGGGCTTGCTGATCCCGATCCGCCGCGGCTTCCGGCAATACGTCAATCTGCGCCCGATCCGGCTTTTGGCCGGCGTCGATTCGCCGCTCAAGAACCGCAAGCCCGGTGAGATCGATTTCTACGTCGTGCGCGAGAACAATGAGGGCGAGTATTCCGAGATCGGCGGCCGCCTTTATGTGGGCACGCCGCTCGAGATGGCGATGCAGCAGACGGTGTTCACGCGTCAGGGCTGCGACCGCATCATGCGCTTTGCCTTCGAGCTCGCGATGAAGCGCAAGAAGCACGTGACCTCGGCAACCAAGTCGAACGGCATCATCCACACCATGCCCTATTGGGACGAGCGCTTCGCGGCGATCGCCAAGGAATATCCGGCGGCCAAGACCGACCAGTACCACATCGACATCCTGACGGCGCATTTCGTGCGCAACCCGCATTGGTTCGACGTGGTCGTGGGCTCGAATCTCTTCGGGGACATCCTCAGCGATCTTGGCCCGGCGGTGGTCGGCTCGATCGGCATCGCGCCCTCGGCCAACATCAACCCCGAACGCGAATTCCCGTCGATGTTCGAGCCGGTCCATGGCTCGGCGCCGGATATCTACGGCAAGGCCATCGCCAATCCGATCGGCCAGATCTGGTCGGGAGCGATGATGCTGGCGCATCTCGGCGAGACCGCAGCGGCCGGTGCGATCGAAAAGGCGATTGCCGCAGCGCTCGCCGATCCCTCCGCGCCGAAGACGCCGGATCTCGGCGGCAAGGCGAAGACACAGGAGCTGGGCTCGGCGATCGCTGCGGCGCTCGGCTGACGCGCCGATGACCGACCGCTATTTCGACGATTTCGCGATCGGCGAACGAATCGTCACGCAAGGCGTGACAGTGACCCAGAGCATGATCATCGATTTCGCGCTGCGCTACGACCCGCAGCCTTTCCATCTCGATGTCGAGGCGGCGCGGCAGAGCAATTACGGCGGCCTGATCGCCAGCGGCTTCCAGACGCTCGCCTTGGGTTTCCGCATGGTGATCGAAACCGGCGTCTTCCGCGCGGCCAGCATGGGCTCGCCGGGCTTCGACGAGCTGCGCTGGCTGAAGCCGGTGCGGCCGGGCGACACCCTCCACACCGAGATCGAGGTGACGGAGAAGAAGCCGTCGAGCTCGAAGCCCGATCGCGGCATCCTGCGCATCGCCTATCGCATCAAGAATCAGAAGGACGAGGCGGTGCTGACCTTCCTGTCGATGCATCTGCTGAAGCGGCGCGAGGGCTGAGCCTCGGAGCTCAGGGCTGCCGCGCGGCGTTCTCACCGCGGAGCGCATCGACGCTCACCGGGCCGCCCCCCGCAAAGACCAAGTAGAAGAACACGAAGCAGAAGAGGATCGCGGCATCGCCGCCACTGAGCGTGGGGAAGGGGCTCTTCGGCACATGCGCCATGAAATAGGCGACCGCCATATCCCCTGAGAGCACGAAGGCGACGGCGCGCGTGAAGAGGCCGATGACGAGCAGGATGCCGCCGACGAGCTCGATCCAGCCCTGGACGAGGAGAAGCGTGGGGAGCGGTCCGGGGTGGGGCGAAGGCGGGAAGCCCAGGAGCTTCTGCGTGCCGTGCTCGAGGAAGATCAAAGCGGCGACGATCCGCAGCAGCGACAAAGCGTGCGGCATCCACCGGTTCAAGGACTGGGTCATCGAGCGCTCCAAAGTACCTAGAGGATCCGCCTGCCTCCGACCGGGCGGCAGACGGATCCCTTATGGCGTCAGGCGCCGGCGTCGTACTCGGTCGAGATGTCTTTGCCGGTGTAGTCCGGCATAAACGCTGCCGACACCAGGCTCACCACCGCGCAGGCGGCGATGTAGATCGCGACCGCGTAGCCGGAACCGTAGGCGGCGAACAGCGCCGTGGCAATGATCGGCGCCGGACCGCCGGCGATGATCGAAGCGAGCTGATATCCAAGCGAAGAGCCGCTGTAGCGCAGGCGCGGCGTGAAGGCTTCAGCGATCAGCGCCGCTTGCGGGCCGTACATCATGTCATGCGGGATCAGCGAGAGGACGATGGCGATGAACACCGCCGAGGGGATCGCCGTGTCGACCATGCCGAAAAAGAGGAAGCCGAAGAGGCCCATTACCGCCGCGCCGATCAGATACATCTTGCGCCGGCCGATCCGGTCGGAGATATGGCCGGAAAGCGGGATGGTGATGAAGGAGACCAGCGAGGCGACGAGCACGGCCGCGAGGATAAGGTCGCGCGACAGCTTCAGCGTGCCGACGGCATAAGCGAAGATGAAGGCGGTGAAGATGTAGAAGGGCGCCTGCTCCGCCATGCGCAGCAGCGCCGACAGCAGGATCTCGCGCGGCTGCTTGGCGATCACCTCGACGATCGGCGCGCGCTCGATCTTCTGCTCCGAGACGAGCTTCTGGAAGACCGGCGTTTCGAGAATGCCGAGTCGCACCCAGAGCCCGATGCCGACGAGGACGATGCTCAGCAGGAAGGGGATGCGCCAGCCCCAGGTGGCGAATTGATCGCCCGACCAGGCACTGAACGCCAGGATCGCGAGGTTGGAGAGGAAGAGCCCGGAGGGGACGCCGAATTGCGGCCAGGAGGCGACGAGGCCGCGGCTGCCATGCGTGCGCGCCCATTCCATCGCAATCAGCACCGAGCCGCCCCATTCGCCGCCAACGCCGATGCCTTGGATCACGCGCAGAATGGTGAGCAGGATCGCGCCCCAGATGCCGATCGAGGCATAGGTGGGCACGAAGGCGATGAGGAAGGTGGCAATGCCCATGCACATCAGCGTGGCGATCAGCGTCGCCTTGCGCCCGATGCGGTCGCCGTAATGGCCGAAGATCGCGGCGCCGATCGGCCGGCCGACGAAGCCGATGAAGTATGTCCCGAACGCTGCGAGCGTCGCGGCCAGGGGGGCCTCGTGGGGAAAGTAGAGCTTCCCGAAGACCAGGCCCGCCGCGGTGCCGTAGATGAAGAAATCATACCATTCGATCGTCGTGCCGATCGTGGCGGCGATCACTGCCTTGCGCAGCTGGGCGGCGTGCTCGCTGCCCGAAAGCATTCTGTCCGATGTCGTACTGACCATATCTCGCTCCTCCCCCGATAAAGGCGCTTATCATTAGCCCACTATAAATAACCGATTTCTGGGCCGTTTTCGATATTGTCCTTACGCGCACCGCGGCGCGGTGCCGCGGCGCCGCGCGGCGCCGGCGATTGACGCGGCGCAGCATTCTCCTTACGTTCTGCGGCGGGACACGGCCCCCCAACGGGTCGCATCTATTCTGGAAGGAATAGCGCCATGAAGCCGCTCGTTCGGCCCCAAAATCCTCATTTCTCCTCAGGACCCTGTGCCAAGCGCCCCGGCTGGAGCCTCGACGCGCTGCAAGGCGCGCTGCTCGGCCGCTCGCATCGCGCAAAGCCCGGCCGAGCCAAGATCGACGAGGTCGTCGAGCGCTCGCGCGCGCTGCTCGGCATTCCCCGCGACTATCGCGTCGGTATCGTGCCGGCCTCCGATACCGGCGCGATCGAGATGGCGATGTGGTCGCTGCTGGGTGCGCGCGGCGTCGACGTGCTGGCGTGGGAGAGCTTCGGGGAAGGTTGGGCCACCGATGTGGCAAAGCAGCTGAAGATCACCGATCTCCGCCTGATGCGCGCCGACTATGGCGCCCTTCCCGACCTCGGCAAGGTCGATGGCGGCCGCGATGTGGTCTTCACCTGGAACGGCACGACCTCCGGCGTCTGTGTCCCGAATGGCGACTGGATCAAGCCCGACCGGCAAGGCCTCACGCTCTGCGATGCCACCTCGGCCGCCTTCGCCATGGAGCTGCCCTGGGACAAGCTCGATGTCGTCACCTGGTCCTGGCAGAAGGCGCTGGGCGGCGAGGCGGCGCATGGCATGCTCGTGCTGAGCCCGCGTGCGGTCCAGCGGCTGGAGACCTACACTCCGCCCTGGCCGCTGCCGAAGATCTTTCGGCTGACGTCCAAAGCGAAGTTCAACGAAGGCATCTTCAAGGGCGAGACCATCAACACGCCGTCGCTGCTCGCGATCGAAGATGCGATCGACGGCCTCAAATGGGCCGAGTCGGTCGGCGGCCGCCCGGCGCTCATCGCCCGCGCCAAGGGCAATCTCGCGGTGATCGCCCAATGGGTCGAGCGCACGCCCTGGATCGATTTCCTGGCGCGGGAGCCGGCGATACGCTCCTGGACCTCGGTCTGCCTCAAGCTGGTGGACGATTGGTTCCAGCGCCTGCCGGTGGAGGCGCAGCGTGCCGCGGTGAAGCGACTCGAAGCGCTGGTCGATGCCGAAGGCGCCGGCTTCGACATCGCCGGTCACCGCGACGCGCCGCCCGGTCTGCGCATCTGGTGCGGCTCGACGGTCGAGCGCAGCGATGTCGAGGCGCTCCTGCCATGGTTCGATTGGGCCTATGGCGAGGTGCGACGCGCCGCCGCGGCCTGATTGCCGCCGGTATCCTCTTTATGTCCTCGAAGGACAGGGTCTCGCCATGCCGAGAGTCTTGATTTCAGATGCATTGTCGCCGCGTGCCGTGGAGATTTTCGCCGAGCGCGGTGTCGACGCCGACGTGAAGACCGGGCTCAGCGCCGATGAGCTCAAGAAGATCATCGGCACGTATGACGGCCTCGCCGTGCGCTCGGCCACCAAGGTAACGAAAGCGCTGCTGGAGCACGCCACCAACCTCAAGGTGATTGGCCGCGCCGGCATCGGCGTCGACAATATCGACGTTCCCGCGGCGACGCAGCGCGGCATCGTGGTGATGAACACGCCCTTCGGCAATTCCATCACCGCGGCCGAGCACGCCATCGCCCTGATGTTTGCGCTGGCGCGCCAGATCCCGGCCGCCGACCGCTCGACCCAGGCGGGCAAATGGGAGAAATCGCGCTTCATGGGCGTCGAGCTCACCAGCAAGGTGCTCGGCATCATCGGTTGCGGCAATATCGGCTCGATCGTCGCCGACCGCGCCGTCGGCCTCAAGATGAAGGTGCTGGCCTATGATCCCTTCCTCTCGACCGAGCGCGCCGTGTCGCTGGGCGTCGAGAAGGTCGAGCTCAACGAGCTGCTGGCGCGCGCCGACTTCATCACGCTGCACACGCCCCTGACCGAAGCGACGCGCAATATCATCGACGCCAAGGCGCTGGCGCGCACCAAGAAAGGCGTGCGCCTCATCAACTGCGCGCGCGGCGGCCTCATCGTCGAGGAGGATCTGAAGGCGGCGCTCGACAGCGGCCATGTCGCGGGCGCGGCGATCGACGTCTTTCCCGTCGAACCGGCTAAGGAGAGCCCGTTCTTCGGCCGCGACAATGTCGTCGCGACGCCCCATCTCGGCGCCGCCACGACCGAAGCACAGGAGAATGTGGCGCTGCAGATCGCGGAGCAGATGTCCGATTATCTCACCACCGGCGCGGTGGTGAACGCGCTCAACATGCCGTCGCTGACCGCCGAGGAAGCGGTCCGGCTCAAACCCTATGTGAAGCTCGCGCAACAGCTCGGCAGCTTTGCCGGCCAGCTCACGACCTATGAGCTCAAGGGCGTCGATATCGCCTATGAGGGCCACGCCGCCGAGCTCAACGTCAATCCGCTCACCGCCGTCATCCTCACCGCCATCCTGGCGCCGCAGCTCGACACCGTGAACATGGTGAATGCGGCCGTCATCTGCCGCGAGCGCGATATCCGCGTCAGCGAGACGCGCGTTCCCTCGCTCTCCAACTATCAGACCTTGATCCGCGTCACGGTTTCGACCGAGCGCTTTACGCGCAGCCTCGCCGGCACGCTCTTCGGCGACGAGCCGCGCATCGTCGATATCGAGGGCATCGCTTTGGAAGCCGAGCTCGGCGAGTACATGCTGTTCGTGCGCAACAAGGACAAGCCGGGCTTCATCGGCAATCTCGGCCGCACCATGGGCGAGGCCGGAATCAACATCGCGACGCTCCATCTCGGCCGCTCGGCCCCGGGCGAGGACGCGATCTGCCTGGTCGAAGTCGACGAGGCGCTCTCCGACGACGTCCTCGAATGCGTACGGGCGCTGCCCAACGTGGTCCAGGCGCGCGCAATGCGATTCTAGCGTGACGCCGCAGGCGTCGCCGCTGGACGGGCGTCAGCGATTGCTCTTGCCACCGCGAAAGCCCGCACGGCAGGAAATTTGTCACAATTCCGTTTGCCGCTCCGGCCTAAAACCGCTATCCCGGCGGCATGATGGAGATGCTTCATCCGGCGCTGTTGCCGCAGGGCCTGCGCGATCTGCTGCCCCCCGATGCCGCCATCGAGGCCGAGATCGTCGGCCGCCAGATGGCGGTGCTGGCGAGCCATGGCTATGAGCGGGTGAAGCCGCCGCTGGTCGAGTTCGAGGACAATCTTCTCGCCGGCGCCGGGGCCGCCATGGCGCCCGAGACCTTCCGCCTGATGGACCCGATCTCGCAGCGCATGGTCGGCGTCCGCGCCGACATGACGCCGCAGGTGGCGCGCATCGCCACCACCCGGCTCAAGAAGGTGCCGCGCCCCTTGCGGCTCTGCTATGCCGGCCAGGTCCTGCGGGTCAAAGGCAGCGAGATGCGACCCGAGCGGCAGGTCGGCCAGGTCGGCGCCGAGCTCATCGGCTCCGACGAGGTCGCCGCCGATGTCGAAGTCGTAACCCTGGCGGCGGCGGCGCTCGCGGCCAGCGGGGTCAGCGGTCTTTCGGTCGACCTCACGCTTCCTACCCTGGTGCCCGCGGTCTGCGCCGGATTCGGCGGAGGCACCGCCGATGCGCTGCGCGGGGCGCTCGACCACAAGGATGTGGCGGGCGTGGCCGAAGCCGGCGGCGCGGCGGCGCCGCTGCTGGTGAAGCTGGTCGCCGCCGCCGGCGCTGGCAAGAAGGCGGTTGCTGCGCTGCAGGCGATCGACCTGCCGCCCGCGGCGGCGGCCGAGCGGGCACGCCTCCTGGCGGTGGTGGACGCGGTGCAGCGCGCCGCGCCGGGCTTGGTTCTGACCATCGATCCCGTCGAGAATCGCGGCTTCGAATATCATACCGGCGTCAGCTTCGCGCTGTTCGCCCGCGGCGGGCGCGGCGAGCTCGGACGGGGCGGGCAGTATCGAACCGGCAATGGCGCTGGCGAACCGGCCACCGGCTTCACCCTTTATACCGATACCGTGCTGCGCGCCGTGCCGCAGCCGCAGCCGAAGCCGCGCCTCTATCTGCCCTTGGGCAGCGATCCGGCGCTGGCGGCGCGGCTCAGAGCCGAGGGCTGGGCGACGGTGGCGGGGCTGGTGGCGGTGACGGACGCAGCGGCGGAGGCGAAGCGGCTCGCCTGCGCCCATTGGCTCAAGGACACGGAGATCGTCGCCATTCCATGAGGCGGCGCAGGAGCTGATCGGAACATGGCAAACGTCGCGGTGGTCGGCGCCCAATGGGGTGACGAGGGCAAGGGCAAGATCGTCGACTGGCTGTCGCAGCGCGCCGATGTCGTCGTGCGCTTCCAGGGCGGCCACAATGCCGGCCACACGCTGGTGATCGGCAATGTCGAGTATCGCCTCAGCCTGTTGCCGTCGGGCGTGGTGCGCCCGGACAAGCTCTCGATCATCGGCAATGGCGTCGTCATCGATCCCTGGGCGCTGCTCCAGGAGATCGAGCAGATGCGCGAGAAGGGCATCACCGTCACCCCCGACAATCTCAAGATCGCCGAGAATGCGACGCTCATTCTGCCCTCTCACGCGCAGATCGACCGGGCGCGCGAGGCGGCGCAAGGCGAGAAGAAGATCGGCACCACCGGCCGTGGCATCGGGCCCGCCTATGAGGACAAGGTCGGCCGCCGCGCCATTCGCCTCTGCGATCTCGCCGACCCGGCCAGCCTTAGCGAGAAGCTGGACCAGCTCCTGCTGCATCACAACGCCTTGCTGCGCGCCTTAGGCGCGCCCGAGGTCGAGCGCACGCCGCTGTTCCAGGCGCTGCTCAAGATCGCGCCTCAGGTGCTGCCCTTCGCCGACACCGTCTGGCAGCGTCTCGACGAGGCGCGCCGCGCCGGCAAGCGCATCCTCTTCGAAGGCGCCCAGGGCGTGATGCTCGACGTCGATCACGGGACCTATCCTTATGTCACCTCCTCCAACACGCATCCCGGCACGGCGGCGTCGGGGGCGGGGATGGGACCGGGTGCGGTGGGCTATGTCCTCGGCATCACCAAGGCCTACACGACACGCGTCGGCAGCGGCCCGTTCCCGACCGAGCTGAGGGACGCGATCGGCGAGCAGCTTGGCGCGCGCGGCAAGGAGTTTGGCGTCGTCACCGGACGCAAGCGCCGCTGCGGCTGGTTCGACGCGGTGATGGTGCGCCAGGCGGTGAAGGTTGCCGGCATCACCGGCATCGCGCTCACCAAGCTCGATGTGCTCGACGGGCTGCCCGAGCTCAAGGTCTGCACCGCCTATCGCTGGCGCGGCGAGCTGCTGCATCACCTGCCCGCCAGCGCCGCGGTCCAGGCCGAGCTCGAGCCGGTCTACGAGACCGTCGAGGGCTGGAGCGAGAGCACGCGCGGCGCGCGCTCCTGGGCGCAGCTCAACGCCTTCGCGATCAAATACATCCGCCGCATCGAGGAACTCATAGAGGCGCCGGTGGCGCTATTCTCCACCAGCCCCGAGCGCGACGACACCGTGCTCGTGCGCGATCCCTTCGAGGACTGAGAAATTCCCAGGTCGGAGGAAGAAGCACGTTTCTCCTCCGCTGCGGAGGCGGGCAGGGCAGGGGGCCTGCGCCACGGCCCTTTTGCTTTCTTCTGGTGGGGGCGGGTGGCGACGACGCTGGCCTTCCAGATGCAAGCGGTGGCGATCGGCTGGCAGGTCTACGACCTCACCGGCAGCGCGCTCGATCTGGGCCTGGTCGGGCTCGCGCAATTCATTCCGGGCTTCGCGCTCTCGCTGCTCGTTGGCCACATCGCCGACCACTATGACCGCCGCCTCATTCTGCGGATCTGCATGGCCGTCGAGGCGCTCGCCACCCTGGCGCTGGCGCTCGCCAGCTTTTTCGGCGGCTTGACGGTAGGCGCGCTCTTCGCCGCGATCTTCGTCATCGGCGCGGCGCGTGCTTCCGAGCTGCCGACCATGCACGCGCTGATGCCGCAACTCGTGCCGCCGCAGCTCATTCCGCGCGCCGCCGCCGCTTCGGCCTCGTCGAACCAGACCGCGATCATCCTGGGGCCGGCACTGGGCGGGCTTGCTTATGCCTTGGGCCCCGGCCTCGTCTACGCCCTCGCCGCCGCCGGCTTCATCGCGGCGAGCCTGCTCATCTCCGCGATCCGCATTGCCCGGCCCGCGCCGGCGCGCGAGCGGCCGAGCCTTGCTTCGCTGTTTGGCGGGGTCGCTTTCGTTCGCCGCCATCCGGCGCTGATGGGGGCGATCTCACTCGATCTCTTCGCCGTGCTCCTGGGTGGCGCCACGGCACTGCTGCCGATCTATGCCCGCGACATTCTCCGGACCGGGCCCTGGGGCTTGGGCCTGCTGCGTTCGGCGCCGGCCCTGGGGGCGCTCGCCGCCTCGCTGGTGCTGGCGCGCCGGCCCCTCGGCGGCCGTGTCGGCCGCAAGCTCTTCATCGCCGTCATCGCCTTCGGCGTCGCCACCTGCGTCTTCGCGCTCTCGACCTCGTTTCCGCTGTCGCTGGCAGCGCTCGCCGCTCTCGGCGCCGCCGATTCCGTGAGCGTCGTCATTCGCTTCTCGCTGGTGCAAATCGAGACGCCCGACGCGCTTCGCGGCCGTGTCAGCGCCGTCAATTCCATGTTCATTGGCGCCTCGAACTCTTTGGGCGAATTCGAGAGCGGCGCCACCGCCGCTCTCTTCGGCACCGTGCCGGCGACCTTGCTCGGCGGCGTCGGCACTATCCTGGTGGCGCTGCTGTGGCTCCGCTTCTTCCCGGCGCTGTTCCGGCTCGATCAGCTGCAGAAGAGCTGAGGCAACCGCAATTCGGTAACAACACCGTCACGGACTTATCGCGAAATCGCGACATTTCTCTCGGTAATATTCAACCCAAGGTCGGGAAACGCTCCGGCCGCGATTGATCGCCCGGGGGAAATAACAACATGATGGTGCTTGTCGAGGGTCGGCATGCCGGCCGAGTGCGGCGTCGTGCGCTTATCGGCGCCGGGTTCGCCACCTGCCTCACGGCGGTGAGCCTGCTCTGGCCCGGCGAGAGCGACGCAGGGCAGCTGCCCGCCTCGGCGTTCCAAGCCTACAATCCCGCCGACGCAGCCAGCATTCAGGCGGGACCTTTCGCCCTCTACACCGTTCCCGTCGCCTCCCTGGCCGCGACCCAGATGAACCTCGGCTTTGCCGAGGTCAACGCCAAGACAGCCGCTTTCAATCTCGAGGGGACGCTGGCGCAGCTCGACGCGGACCTGATCACCGATATCGAGCCGGTCGTGATCGGTCCGGGCGGCGTGCTCTATCAAACCGACGGCCACCACACCTTCCGCGCTCTGCTCGATTCCGCCTGGGGCGCGTCGGACCCCAATGTTTATGTCAATGTCATCGCCAATTTCTCCAACCTCACGACCGCCCAATTCTGGGCGATGATGGAGCAGGAGAACCTGGTCTATCCGGTCAATGACGGCGTCTTGCAGAACGTCAATTTCGCCACCGGTGCGCCGCTTCCGGGATCGCTGCTGGGGATGACCAGCGACGTCTATCGCGGGCTCGAATACTCGATCCTCAAGAACAAGAGCTCCAAGCTCTTCAAGACCGCCGCGAATATCACCGGGGCGATCGGCGCCACGACCCCAGGCCTCGACAAGACCGCGGCCTTTTATTCGGACTTCATCTGGGCCGACGCCTACCGTGACGCGAATGACGGCCTCGGCCTGCCTTATCTCTCACCCGGCGACATCGCGCTTGCGACCAAATGGAACCTCACGGGCACGAGCACGACGACCCTGCCGAATGTCGGCACGGTCACCGTTGCGCAGCTGCCCGGCTACATCCTGCCCAGCGGCGGCAACATCACCATCACCGGCACCGTCAGCAATGCGACGCTGGCCAATGGCACCCTCGATGGCAGTGAGACCGGGACCTTCGACGAAGCGACCAGCTTCGCCTCGTTCAACGGCCTGCGTGGGCTCGATCTGGGGCCGGTGACGATCGGCGCCAATGCCCCCGGCTTCGTCATGCAGCTCGGCAATGACCTCGGCGGCACGGTGACGCTGAGCGGCACCAACACCTATACCGGCGGCACCACCATCCTTGCCGGCACGCTGATCATCACCGGCGACGCTTCGCTCGGTGCCGCGTCGCCCGCCAACCCCGCGATTTCGCTGAGCAACATCACCGGCGGCGTTCAGGCCGCGAATGGCATCGTCTTCAACAGCCTGACCGAGGGCAACGGCACGATCCAGCTCGGCGCGACCGCATCGCCCGGCACCAATTCCTTCTCGACCAACCGCCCGATCGCCGTCGATGGCGAGGTGGCGAACATCAACCTCAATGGCAACACGCTCACCCTCACGGGGCAGCTCTATTCGGTCGGCGCGATCTCGGAGGGGATCAGCAATGCCACCGGCGAAGGCGATCTCACCATCGAGGACAATTCGAGCAATGCCAATGGCACGCTGATCCTGGCGCCGGCCAGCGGCAGCAACCCGAATTTCTTCGGCGATCTCATCATCAGCAGCGGCACCTTGCGAGTGTCGAGCGACGCGGCGATGGGCAATACCAGCGGCCCCTCCTATGAGATCGGACAGATCGAGCTCAACGGCGGCACCTTCCAGGCTGGCGCCAGCTTCAACTCGGTCCGCAGCCTCTTCCTCGCCGGCGGCAGCACCTACGACACCAACGGTTTTGCCACCGCGTTCGCGGGATCGATGACCGACGTGCAGCGCACGCTCACCGTCGAGAACAGCAACGCGGGAGCTGCGGGAGCGGTGACTTTCGGCGCGTTCGCTATCGGCAGCACCGCCACCCTCGCGCTCGATGCGGGAACGGGCACGACCGGAGGCGCCGGGACGATGGTGACCTTCACCAACGGCATTACGCGCAACGGCAATACCAATGCCAACGCTCCTGCCAACGCCACATTGTTCATCGCTCCGTCGACGGGCAGCACGCTCGGCTCAAGCGCCGCCAACGGCGTTGAAGTGTTCTCGAGCGGCGCGTCGACGACGCTCACCAATGGCATCGCGCCAGTCTGGATCATCACCGATAGCGGCGGCGGCGCCAGCACCAATCCGTACAATTTCGTGACCTATAACGCCACCAATGGCTACGAAGTCGCGACTTATACCCAGTCGGGCTCCGGTTCGAGCGGCGGCATTCGCGTCGCTTCGAGCACTGATATCGTCAATCAGACCGGCAATGCCACCCTCGCAGCCAATGCCAATGCCTTTGCGCTCAAGGTCGACGACGGCGCCGTGATCACGGCGACTGGGCACACGCTCACGATCGGCGATGGCACCGATCCCGCCGGCCTGATCATGGATGGCGGCGGCGCCGGCATTACCGGCGGCACCCTCGCCTTCGGCGCGAGCGAGGCGGTGATAGACGCCAAGGGCAGCAGCACGATCAGTTCGACGATCACTGGCACGGGCGGCTTGACGCTCGCGGGTTCGGGAACGCTGACGCTCAGCGGCCCCTCGGGGCCCAGCGGGCCGGTTGTCATCGACTCCGGTCAGCTAACGCTCACGACCGCTAACTACTTTCCCACGACGGGCGCGGGCACCAACCTATGGCTCTCGAACGTCAAGAAGTCGCCCTCTCCCGCGATCCTCGCCTTCAACCAGAGTCAAACCATCGCCGAGCTCAACAGCGACGGCAACAACAGCTATATCCTTATCGACTCGACCGGCAGCAGCGGCGGCAGCACAACCACCCAGCTCACGGTTGGCGATGCGACCGACCAGGTACTTTCGTCCTCGATTATCCAGGCAAGCACGACGAGCAACACGAGTAATCCGATTACGCCGGCGGGCACGGCGGTGGCCGGCATCATTACCAAGGTCGGCTCGGGATTGCTCGACATTTCCGGCGCGTCGGTAAGCCTGGTCACCGGCAGTACCGTCATCGTCAACGACGGCGCGCTGCGCATCGGCAATGGCGTCTTCTCCACGACCAGCACCAACGGCATCGTGCTCAACAACGACAGCGAGCTGCAATACTCCGGTAATGCCGGGTCGGTGTTCAATAACCCCATCTCCGGCAACGGCGTCTTCCACGTTCTCGCCGGCACCGTGCAACTCACCGGCACCAATACCTATACCGGCGGCACGGTCGTCGAAAGTGGCGCGGTTTTGGACACGACGACGGCCAATCTGCCGAGCGGCGGCAACATCATCAACGCCGGCGGCACCGTGGTCTTCGACCAGAACACCAACGGTACCTTTACCGGCGTGATCAGCGACGGCCAGGCTTCCGGCGGCCCCAACAACCCCAACAGCATCGCGGCGCTGGCCAGCGGCGCGATGCTCTCCGGCAGCCTGATCAAGGACGACAGCAGCAGCAATGCGATCACCGCCAGCAACAGCAACCTGACGCTCGGCGCCGTGCAGACCTATTCAGGCTCGACCACGGTCGAGGCCGGTACGCTGACGCTCGGCGTCGCCAACGCTATCGCCAACAGCAGCGGCGTCGATCTCGGCCGCGTCGGCGGCGCCATCACCACCGGCGGCGTCGCGCAAACCGCGACCTTGGCGCTCGGCGCCAACAACCTGATCAACGGCCTCAGCAGCGAGGCCGCCAATGCTACCTTCGTGCAGCTCAACAGCTACGCGCTCACCGTCAACGAAGCCGGCGGCAACGTTTCGACCTTCGGCGGCGCGATCAGCGACAGTGGCGGTGCCGGGACGCTGGTGAAGCAGGGCACGGGCATGCTTGTGCTCAACGGCACGAGCTCGGTCGGCAACACTACGGTCGGCGCCGGCACGCTCGCCATTGGCGACATCAACAATCCCGGCGCGAGCCTCACCAGCACCGTCGCGGTCGGGTCGGCCGGCACGCTGATCGGCCATGGCACCGTCATCGGTGCCGTCGCCAATAACGGCACGGTGGCGCCGGGCGGGACGATCGGCACGCTGTCGATCAATGGCAGCTACACGCAGGCGCCCTCGGCGACGCTGGCGATCGAGCTCAATCCGACCACGAGCAGCACGCTCGCGGTCAGCGGCACGCCCGGGAAGGCGAGCCTGGCGGGCACTCTCTCGCTGCTGCTCGATGCCGGCAGCTATGCGCGCGGCACGAGCTACACCGTGCTAACCGCCAGCGGCGGCGTCTCCGGCAGCTTCGGTACGGTGACCAGCACCAACGCCTCGCTGGTGTTCACGCCGGTCTACGAGCCCGACGCGGTCGACCTCACGCTCTCGAGCTTCGCCTATGTGACGCAAAATGCCGGCGAGCAGACCTGGGCGAACGCCTTCAACAACGCTCCTGTCGGCAGCCCGCTGGCGACGCTCGGCAATGTCATCGGCAACCTGCCGGCCAGCGAGCAAGCGCAGGCGATCGCTCAGGCGGCTTCGCATGCCACGACGGCAACCACCGCCGCAACGGTGACGAGCATGCAGGCGATCCAGGGCGTGCTCTCGGGCCGGGCTACCGGAGCGACGCCGCAGCTTCCCGGACCGCAGAGCGCCGCGGCTGATCCGGCCGCCGACGCCTCCGCGCCGCTCGGGCCTTTCACCATGTGGACGCAAGGCCTGGGCGAGTTCGGCACCGTGCAAGGCGACAGCAACGCGCCCGGCTTCTCCAGCAGCGTCGGCGGCATCGCCGCGGGACTCGAAGCGCCGGTCGACATCCAGACCCGTGTCGGCGTCGCCCTCGGCTATATCAGCAGCAGCATCTCGGTCACCGGCATGCCGCAAAACGGCAGCTTGGACGCCTGGGCGGCGGGCCTCTACGCCGGCCGGCGGGTGGGCGGCTTTCTGTTCGACGGCAACCTGGCGGCGGCCTACGACCGCTCGACCACGATGCGCGTCAATTCGCTGACCGACGGCTCGACCTCCAACGGCTCCGCCGATGGCTACGCCGTCGGCTTGGGCGCAGGCGTCAGCCATCCGTTGCGGCTTGCCTATCGCATCGTGCTCGAGCCGCGGTTCGGTTTCGATTACGACCATGATCACCAGGTCGGCTTCACCGAAGCCGGCGGCAATTTCAACGACCTGCAGATCGCGCCATCGGATATGGACACGCTGCGCACCACGCTGGGCACCCGGCTGTCGCGGGGTTTCGTGGTCGGGGATGGCGGCGAAGAGCTGGTGCCGGCGCTGAGCGTCGGCTGGGGACATGAATGGCTCGATGCGGCACCTAAGCTGGTCGAGGACGGCGTGACCACCTTGGGCGTCAATCCCGGCCGCGACGCGGCGCTGCTCGGCACCGAGGTGAGCTATAATCCGCGCGCCGCGCTCTCGCTTTACCTGCGTTACGATGCGACGCTGTCGGAGCGCGAGACCGACCAAGCGGTCCGCGGCGGCATAAGGTTTTCCTGGTAGCTCCGGGGGTCGCGGCGTTATCGCTCGGCTGCCGCGGCGCGCGGCCGCTGCGCACCGGCGACGTATTCTTCGACGATGGCGTTCAGCTCGTCGAGTTGGCCGGCAAAGAAGTGGTCGGCGCCGGCGATGACGCGGTGCTCGATCTGGATGTCGCGCTGATGCATCAACTTTTGCACGAGCTTCTGTACCGGCTCTTGCGGCACGAGCTGGTCGCGATCGCCGACGATGATGAGGCCTGAGGCCGGACAAGGGGCGAGGAAGCTGAAATCGAACAGGTTGGCCGGCGGCGCCACCGAGATGAAGCCGTCGATCTCCGGCCGGCGCATCAGCAGCTGCATGCCGATCCAGGCGCCGAAGGAGAAGCCGCCGATCCAGCAGGCCGAGGCGTTGGGGTTGTAGGTCTGCAGCCAGTCGAGCGCGGCCGCGGCATCGGAGAGCTCGCCCTCGCCGCGGTCGAAGGTGCCTTGGCTGCGGCCGACGCCGCGGAAGTTGAAGCGCAGCGCCGAGAAGCCGCGCCGGACGAAGGCGTGATAGAGCGTGTAGACCACCTTGTTGTTCATCGTCCCGCCATGCTGAGGATGCGGGTGAAGAAGGAGAGCAATCGGTGCGTTGTTCTCCTTGGAATGGTGGTACCGGCCTTCCAGCCGGCCTTCGGGCCCGTTGATGATGATGTCAGGCATGGCTGCAACCTGCCGGCAGCGGCACCGCCGCCAAATCCCAGTGATGCACTAGGTCTTCCCCTGTCGAAGCGCTCGGCATTCTCTGGTTAAACTTGACTAAATCACTAGGTCAACATATATCGCCGATATCGCGGCTAGCCGTCCGAGGGGTGCTGGTTCGGCGGCGGGACGCGAGGGCGGCGGTGATCCAACCTATATAGCACAGCGGGTCCCATGGTTTTCAAAAACCTGCGCGAAGAGATCGCAACCATCCTCGAGCACGACCCCGCGGCGCGTTCCACGCTTGAGGTGGTGCTGTGCTATCCCGGTTTCCATGCCCTGCTGTTCTATCGGCTCGCGCATTGGCTCTGGGTTCGGCGCTGGCTGGTGCTGGCGCGGTGGATTTCGACCGTTGCCCGCACCCTCACCGGCATCGAGATTCATCCCGGCGCCAAGATCGGCAAGCGCCTCTTCATCGATCACGGCATGGGCGTGGTGATCGGTGAAACCGCGGAGATCGGCGACGACGTGACGCTCTATCAGGGCGTAACGCTCGGCGGGACCAAGCTGCATCGCGGCAAGCGCCACCCCACCATCGAGGACGGTGTCATCGTCAGCGCCGGCGCCAAGGTGCTCGGCGGCTTTACCGTGGGCAAGGGCGCGCGCATCGGCCCGAACGCCATCGTTCGCAGCGAGGTGCCGGCGGGAGCGCGCGTGGTGGCGCCGCGCTCGACGGTGCTGGCGCGCGAGCACCGCGACGTGAAGCAGGAGCCACAGCCGCAAGAATTCGTGCCCTATGGCACGCCGGGCGACGACATCCCCGACCCCGTCGCCCGCGCCTTGAACGGGCTGCTCGACGAGGTCCAGGCGCTCCGGGCGCGCGTGACGCAACTCGAGGCCGAGCTCGAAGAGCAGCCGGAGCCGCTGCTGAAGACGGGCACCGGGCCGACGCTGGTGCGGGGCGAGGAGGAATAGGGCAATGCGGCTCAGCACCAAGGGACGCTACGCCGTGATGGCGATGGTCGATCTCGCCAAGCACAGCACGGGCGAGCCCATCGCGCTCGCCGAGATCGCCGAGCGGCAGGAGATCTCGCTATCCTATCTTGAGCAGCTTTTCGCCCGGCTCCGCATTGCCGGTCTGGTGAAGAGCGTGCGCGGCCCCGGCGGCGGCTACCTCTTGGGTCATCCGGCGCAGGAAACGCGCATCTCCGACGTCATCCTCGCGGTCGACGAGCCCATCCGCGCGACGCGCTGTTCGCCTGGCGCGCCGGTCGGCTGCCGCGGCAGCAAGAGCCGATGTCTCACCCATGACCTCTGGGAGGAGCTCGGCAATCAGATCCATCTCTATCTCAGCTCGGTGTCGCTGGCCGATGTCGTCGAGCAGCGCGTGCTCGGCCGCAGCGGCGCGCTCTATTGCGAGCAGCGCTCAACCTCGATTGCGGCACAGTAACCGCCCTCATCCGATGCCGCGCACCGCCTATCTCGATTGGAACGCCACGGCGCCGGTGCGGGCGGAAGTCGCCGCCGCGATGACCGAGGCGTTGGCGCGCTGCGGCAATCCCTCTTCGGTGCATCGCTTCGGCCGCGCCGCGCGCCAGGCGCTCGAGGCGGCGCGTGCGCACGTGGCGGCGCTGATCGGTGCCGCGCCGGCAGAGATCGTCTTCACCAGCGGCGGCACCGAGGCGAATCAGCTCGCCTTGCACGGTGTTGCCGGCCGGCGCCTCTTGGTTTCGGCCCTCGAGCATGATTCCGTGCGCCAGGCGGCGAGCGCGGCGACGCTCATTCCGGCGACAGAAGCGGGTATCGTCGATCTCGCCGCGCTCGAGCGGTTGCTCGCCGCGGAGCGGCGGCCGACGCTGGTGTCGCTGATGCTCGCCAATAACGAGACCGGCGCCCTTCAGCCGGTGGCGGAAGCGGCGAAGCTCGCGCATGCCCATGGCGCGCTCCTCCATTGCGACGCGGTCCAGGCGGCGGGCAAGATTCCGGTCGAGATGCGGGCGCTCGGTGCCGATCTCCTGAGCCTTTCCGCGCACAAGCTTGGCGGGCCGCAAGGCGTCGGCGCGCTCGCGATCGCCGATGGCGTCGCGCTCACCGCGCTCCGGACCGGGGGCGGCCAGGAGCGCGGCCGCCGCGCCGGCACCGAGAATCTGCCGGGGATCGTCGGCTTCGGGCTCGCCTGCCGCATCGCCGTCGATCGGCTCGGGGACTATGCCGGCGTGGCGCGGCTGCGCGATTGGGCGGAGCGGCGGCTCGCCGAGATTGCCCCCGAGGCGCCGATCTATGCTCGGCACGTGGCGCGACTTCCCAACACGCTGGCGATCGGCATGCCCGGTGTCCCTGCTTCGACCCAGGTGATGGCGCTCGATCTTGCCGGCGTCATGGTCAGCGCCGGCGCCGCTTGCTCGTCGGGGAAGGTGCGCCGGAGCGCCGTGCTCGAAGCGATGGGCGTGCCGGCCGAAGCGGCGGAGAGTGCGGTCCGCATCAGCCTCGGCTGGAGCACGGAAGAGGCCGAGATCGACCAGCTCGTGGAGGCCTGGGGCGCGCTCCACGCGCGCAGCCGGGCGAACGCCGCATGACCGCCTCCGTCGCCCGCCAGCAGCGCCGGCCGAACGCCGCGCCGATCTATCTCGACTACCAGTCGACAACGCCGGTCGACAAGCGCGTGCTCGCGGAGATGCTGCCCTGGTTCACCGAGAAATTCGGCAATCCGCATTCGGCGACGCACGCCTATGGCCGCGAGGCCGAAGCGGCGGTCGAAGCCGCGCGGGCCGAGGTCGCGAGCCTCATCGGCGCCGAGCCGCGCGAGATCGTCTTCACCTCGGGCGCGACCGAGTCCAACAATCTCGCGATCAAGGGCGCGGCGCGCTTTCACCGCGCCCAGGGGCGCGACCACATCGTGACGGTGGCGACCGAGCATAAATGCGTGCTCGAGAGCGCGCGGGCGATGGCGCGCGAAGGCTGCAAAGTCACCGTGCTGCCGGTCAACGCCAAGGGTTTCGTCGATCTCGCCGATCTCTGCGCGGCGATCGATGAGCGCACCGCAATCGTCTCGGTGATGGCGGCTAACAACGAGATCGGCGTGCTGCAGCCCTTGGCCGAGATCGGCGCGCTGTGCCGGTCGCGCGGCGTCCTCTTCCACAGCGACGCGGCGCAAGCGGTTGGCAAGGTGCCGGTCGATGTCGAGGCGATGCAGATCGATCTCTTGTCGATCTCGGGACACAAGATCTACGGGCCCAAGGGCGTGGGTGCGCTCTATGTGCGCCGCCGTCCGCGCGCGCGCCTCGAGCCGCTGTTCGACGGCGGCGGGCAGGAGCGGACCTTGCGCTCGGGCACCTTGCCGACGCCGCTGTGCGTCGGCCTCGGCGTCGCGGCGCGGCTGGCGCGCGAGGAGATGGCGGCAGAGGCGGCGCGGCTGCTGGCGCTGCGCTGGCGCTTCTTGAGCGGTCTCAAGGCGCGGCTGCCGGAGCTGCAGCTCAACGGCGACGCCGAGCGGCGGCTGCCTGGCAACCTCAATCTGAGCTTTCCCGGCGTGCCGGCTCTCGCCCTGATGGAAGCCTGTCCGAGCCTGGCGCTGTCGACCGGCTCTGCCTGCACCGCGACCGAGATCGAGCCCTCTTACGTCTTGCGCGCGCTGGGCCTGCCGGAGGCGCTGGCCGGCGCCACGCTGCGCCTCGGGCTGGGCCGCTATACCACTGAAACAGAAGTAGATTTCGCGATCGATACGCTCGCCTCGGCGGCCCGGCGGCTGGCCCGGGGCGACAGGATGACAGCGGCTTCGGCGCCCCCCACATAAGGGACGGCGGGTTGCCCGGCATGGGGCCGGCGGTGTATCCAGGGGTGGGGCGAGGAGTGTGGCGATGGCGTTGAGGCAGGCGATGACGGTGACGGAGGCGGCGGCGGATCGCATCCGGGCGCTGTTGGGACGGCGGGGCAAGCCGTCGGTCGGGATCCGGGTCGGCGTGCGCTCGCGCGGCTGTTCGGGGCTCACCTATACGCTCGAATATGCCGACGAAAAAGGAAAGTTCGACGAGGTGGTCGAGACCAACGGCGTGACCATCCTGATCGACCCCAAGGCCACCATGTTCATCATCGGTACCGAGATGGATTTCGTCGAGGACAAGCTGCAGTCGGGCTTCACCTTCCGCAATCCCAATGAAAAGGGACGGTGCGGGTGCGGCGAGTCTTTCC
>JASHUO010000151.1 GCA_030039975.1 Alphaproteobacteria bacterium | reverse complement strand
GAGCCTCTTCCTCGAGGCCGTGCGCACCATCGTCAGCAAGAACGACGCCTATGTGCCGCCCTACGGCACCGGCGCGACGCTCTATGTCCGCCCGCTGCTGATCGGCACCAGCGCCGTCATCGGCGTGCATCCCAGCGAGGATTACGCGTTCCTCATCTTTGCCATGCCGGTCGGGCCCTACTACAAGGACGGCATGGTGCCGGTGCCCGCCTATGTGCAGGAGGCCTATGACCGCGCCGCGCCGCATGGCGTCGGCCATGTCAAGGCGGGCGGCAACTACGCGGCGGGGCTCGTCGGCGATATCGAGGTGAAGCAGAAGGGCTTTCCGGTCTCGCTCTATCTCGACAGCGGCACGCATTCGCTCATCGACGAGTTCGGCACCTCGAACTTCATCGGCATCACCCGCGATGGCCGGTATGTCACGCCGAAATCCGCCTCCATCCTCGAGAGCGTGACCAATGACAGCCTGCGCCGCATTGCCGCCGATCTCGGGCTGAAGGTCGAGCACCGTCCGGTGCGCTGGGACGAGATCGAGAACTTCGTCGAAATCGGCGCTTGCGGCACCGCCGCGGTGATCACGCCGATCTCCTCGATCACGCGCGGCACGGAGACGCTGCGCTTCGGTTCGCCGGACAAGCCGGGCCCGACCTTGCAGAAGCTCTATGACGAGATCCAGGGCATCCAATACGGCAAGATCGCCGACCGCTATGGCTGGATGATGCCGGTGGGCTGAGCCGGTTCAGTCCTTGATCCAGCGCGCTGCGGCTGCGTCGTCGCTCGCTTGGGCATCGACCCAGCGCGGCCCGTCCGGCGTCTCCTCGAGCTTCCAGAACGGCGCCTGGGTCTTGAGCCAGTCGATGAGGAACTGACAGGCGTCGAAGGCCGCCTGGCGATGGGCCGAAGCCGCGGCGACGAGGACGATGCGCTCGCCGGGCTCGAGCCGGCCATAGCGGTGGATGATCAACACCGCGTCGAGCGGCCAGCGCCGGTGCGCCTCGGCCTCGATCTCGGCGAGGCGGCGCTCGGTCATGCCGGGATAGTGCTCGAGTGTCATCGCGCCGATGCGGCGCTCGCCGGCGATGTCGCGCACCAGGCCGATAAAGCTGGTGACGCCGCCGATGCCGGTCTTGCCGCGCGTCAACGCCTCGAGCTCGGCGCCGACATCGAAATCCTCGCGTTGCACCCGGATCATGTCAGCCTCCGGTCACCGGCGGGAAGAGCGCGACCTCGTCGCCCGGCCGCAGCGGATGGTCCGAGGCGACATATTCCTGGTTCACCGCGACGCGCACAATCCGGGTGTCCTTGAGCGCTTCGGCAAAGCCCGGCCCGCGCCGCTTCAGCCATTCGAGCAACGCCGCCACCGTCGTGACCTCCGGGGGCGGATCGACGCGCTCCTCGGCAATGCCGATCTTGGCGCGCAGCCAGGCGAAATAGAGCAGCTTCATGGGTGAGAGCTATGGGTTTCGCGGCTGCATTTCAACAGGATCGCAATTTACTGCGCCAGGAACCCGCCATCGACGGCGAGCGTGTGGCCGGTGACGAGGGCGGAGGCGCGGGTGGCGAGATAGAGCACGGCGCCGACGATGTCCTCGGGCTCGCCGATGCGGCCCATCGGCGTGCGGCGTTCGATCTCGGCCACCGCTTCGGGCTGGCTTAGCAGGGGCGCGGTGAGCGGTGTGCGGATATAGGTGGGCGCTAGCGCATTGACGCGGATTCCTTGCCGCGCCCATTCGATCGCGAGCGCGCGGGTGAGGTTCACCACCGCGCCTTTCGAGGTCTGGTAAGCGACATTGGGATAAATGCCGCCGGAAAATCCCATGATGGAGGCGATGTTGACGATGCGTCCGCCCTCCTGCGCCAGCATGTGCCGCGCCGCGGTGCGGGCGCAGAGGAAGGAGCCGGTGACGTTGACCGCCATGACGCGCTCCCAATCCGCCGGCGCGAGCTCGATCGCGGGCTTGCGGATGGCGATGCCGGCACTGTTGACCAGCACGTCGATGCGACCCCAGCGCGCCGCGATCTCGTCGAAGACGCGCGTCACTGCGGTAGCGTCGGCGATGTCGACCGGCCAAACTTCGGCCGCCTCGCCGATCTTGCCGGCAACCGCCTCCGCGCCGACGCGGTCGAGATCGAGAAGGGCCACGCGCGCGCCGACGCGCGCGAGCGCGACCGCAATTGCCGCGCCGATGCCGCTCGCGGCGCCGGTCACTACCGCCACTTCGCCGTCGAGGCGGAAGGCGGCGAGAGGATCGGCGAGGTCGAGACTCTTGCTCATTCCAGCACCTCGCTGAACGGGATGAACTCGACGCCCATGCCGGGCTCGACGCGGCTGATGCCTTCGCCGATCTCGGCGAGGCCGTCCGATTCAACCATCGAGGAGAGGATGCCGGCGCCGTCGCGCGGGAATTTCCGCGCCACCCAGCCGCCATCGCTGCCGCGTTCGAGCCGTGCCCGCACATACTCGCAGCGATTGGCGCGCTTCTTGTAATCGAAGCCGGCGGTGACGCGAAAGCGGCGTGGCGGCTCGGGCGCGGCGCCGGATAGCCGCAGCACCAGCGGCCGCGCCAGGATGAGGAAGGTCACCATCACCGCTACCGGATTGCCGGGCAGCCCCATGAAGGGCACGCGGCCGATCTGCCCCATCGCCACCGGCCGGCCGGGCTTGATGGCGAGGCGCCAGAAATGCAGCCGCCCCTGCGCTTCGACTGCCGCCTTGACGTGATCCTCCTCACCGGTCGACACGCCGCCCGAGGTGAGGATCAGATCGTGCGCACCGGCGGCAGCGGCGAGCGCGGCGGCGATCCGGCTCTGCTCATCCGGCAGGATGCCGAGATCGGTGACCTCGGCGCCGAGCCCTTCGAGCAGCGCCTGAAGCACGTAGCGGTTGGCGTCGTAGATCGCTCCCGGCGGCAGCGCAGCGCCGGGCTCGCGCACCTCGTCGCCGGTGGAGAAGATGGCGACGCGGAGCCGGCGATAGACCCGAAGCTCGGTGAGCCCCAGAGCGGCGGCGAGCCCGATCTCTTGCGCGCGGAGCCGCTGGCCCGGGCGCAGCACAATGGCGCCGCGCGTCACATCCTCGCCGGCGTGGCGGCGATTGGCGCCGCGCTTGATGCCGGGCGGGATGCGCACGCCGCCCTCCGCCTCGGTGCAATCCTCCTGCATCAGCACCGTGTCGGCACCATCGGGCATCGGGGCGCCGGTGAAGATGCGCACGGCCGCGCCGCGCTGCGCCGGGCCTGGCAGCGGGTGCCCGGCGGCGGCGCGTCCCACCACCGGCAGCAGCGTTGCTTCGCCCGGGCGCAAGTCATCGAAGCGCACGGCATAGCCGTCGACCGCCGCATTGTCGTAGGGCGGCACGTCGTGCCCCGCCGCCAGCGGCGCGGCGAGGATCCGTCCGCGTCCCTGCCGGAGCGGGATCGTCTCCGGCTCCGCCACCGTGCCGAGCTTGCTGCCGAGCAGCTCGAGCGCTGCCGCCATCGACAGAAGATCGCCACCGAAGGCGAAGCAATCGTCGCTGAGCTGCGCCATCTCAGGCCGCCTTCAGGCGACAATGTTCGAGGATGAAGCCGGCGATCGCCGCCACATCGTCGAGGGCGAACAGCGGGAGGGCGAGGCCGGACACCGGCGCATCGCTCGCCACCGCGACGATATGCGGATCGTCACGGCAGAGCAGCGGCTTGCCGAGCGCGGGGCGATGCACTTCGAGCTTGGGATGGTTGCCGCGCTTCCAACCCTCGACCAGCAGCAGGTCGACCGGCGTCATCTGGCGGATGAGCGACTCCAGCGTCGGTTCCGGCGCGCCGCGATGCTCGTGGATGAGCGCCCAGCGCCGCTCCGACGCGATCATCACCTCGCTCGCGCCGGCCTGGCGGTGGCGCCAGCTGTCCTTGCCGGGCTGGTCGAGATCGAAGCTGTGATGCGCATGCTTCATCGTCGAGACGGTGAGGTTGTGCCGCGTCAGCTCCGGCACCAGCCGCGTCACCAAGGTCGTCTTGCCGCTGCCGCTCCAGCCGGCAAGTCCAAAGATCTGCATCGCCTTTGCCGCACTCACGTGGCGCTGCTCGGCTTTGCCGCCTTGACTGGGGGCGTCTCCTCGCTCATGTGGTCGAGCCCGGCGCGAAGATAATCGTAGCCGGTGATGAGGGTCAGCACTGCCGCTGCCCACAGCATCAACTCGCCGATCAAGGTCACCGGCAGAAACGCCGGGCCGGCATCGCCGACCAGCAGCACGCCAATCGCGCCCATCTGGATGCCGGTCTTCCATTTGGCGAGGCGCGAGGAGGGGACGCGCACCTTGAGCGTGGCAAGATGCTCGCGCAATCCCGAAACCAGGATCTCGCGGCCGAGAATGACCAGCGCCGGGAAGATCGTCGGCGCCGAGACGCGCTGCAGCGCCGCCAGCATGAACAGGATCGCCGCCACCAGCAGCTTGTCGGCAATCGGGTCGAGGAAGCGGCCGAGCTCCGATTGCTGCTCCCAGAGCCGCGCCAGCTTGCCGTCGAGCCAGTCGGTGAAGCCCGCCAGCGCGAAGAGGCAGCAGCCGATCCACGGGCCCCACGGCGACGGGATGTAAAAGGTGATGATGACCAGCGGTATCGCGGCAATACGCGACAGCGTCAGCAGGTTGGGGAGCGTCGTCAGCATGGCTCATCCGGTCCCGCAGGGAGGGGCGGGAGGTTTCGGGTCAGTCTAGCGCCTTTACGCCTCGGCATGGAAATGGTCATAGATGCGCTGCGCTACGGCCTTGCTGATGCCCTCGACGCGCTCGAGATCGGCAAGGCCGGCGCGGGCGACGCCGCGCGCCGAGCCGAAATGATGCAGCAGCGCCTTCTTGCGCCGCGCGCCGATGCCGGCGATCTCGTCGAGCGGCGAGCTGCCGATCGCCTTGGCACGCCGCGCGCGATGCGTGCCGATGGCGAAGCGATGCGCCTCGTCGCGCAGCCGCTGCAGGAAGTAGAGCACGGGGTCGCGCGGATCGAGGCTGAAGGGCTCGCGGGCGGGACGGAAGAAGCGCTCGCGGCCGGCATTGCGGTCGGGGCCTTTGGCGATTGCCACCAGCGGCACATCGTCGATGCCGAGATCGGCCAGCACCTGCTGCGCCGCGGTAAGCTGGCCGGCGCCGCCATCGATCAGCAGCAGATCGGGCCAGGTGCCGCGCTCGCGCGTCGGATCCTCCTTGAGCGCGCGGGCGAAGCGGCGGCTGAGCACCTCGCGCATCATGCCGTAATCATCGCCCGGCGTGAGCGGGCTCGCGGCCGCTTCCGGCGCCGGCTCCGCCGAGGCTTCGATCGCCGCGGCGAGCCCGCTCTCCGCCGGTTGGTCCGCGCCGCCATCGCCGCGGATGGTAAATTTGCGATAGGCGTTCTTGATGAAGCCTTCGGGGCCGGCGACGATCATCGCGCCGACCGCGTGGCTGCCCTGGATATGGCTGTTGTCGTAGACCTCGATACGATGCGGCGGCGCGTCGAGGCCGAAGGTCTCGGCGAGGCCGGCCAGCAGCTTCAGCTGGGTCTCGCTTTCGGCAAGGCGGCGGCCGAGCGCCTCGCGGGCATTGAGCAGGGCGTGCTCCACCAGCTTTCGCTTGTCGCCGCGCTGCGGCACGGCGAGTTCGACGCGGCCGCCCGCCTGCGCCGTCAGCGCCTCCTCGATCAGCGCCGCATCGGCCGGCGCGTGGCTGAGCAGCACGAGCTTCGGCGGCAGCTTGTTTTCGAAGAACTGGCCGAGAAATGCCGCGAGCACTTCCTCGATCGGCATCTGCCGGTCGTGGCTGGGGAAATAGGCGCGATTTCCCCAGTTCTGCCCGGCGCGGAAGAAAAACACCTGGACGCAGGTATGGCCGCCCGCCTGGTGGGCGGCGATGACATCGGCGTCCTCGATCCCTTCGAGCGAGATGTCCTGCCGGCCCTGCACCTGCGTCAGCGCGCGGATGCGGTCGCGCACGAAGGCGGCGCTTTCGAAATCGAGCCGGTCGGCCAGCTCCTGCATGCGCAGCGCAAGGCGCTCCTGCACCTCCTTGCTGCGGCCGGTCAGGAAGCCGCGCGCCTCCTCGACCAGCCGGTCATATCCCGGCTTGTCGATGCGGCCGACGCAGGGCGCGCTGCAGCGCTTGATCTGGTAGAGGAGGCAGGGCCGCGTGCGGGTCGAGAAGATGCTGTCGCTGCAGGAGCGCAGCAGGAAGGCGCGCTGCAGTGCAATGATGGTGCGCGCCACCGCGCCGGCGGAAGCGAACGGACCGAAATAATCGCCGGGCGCGCTCTTGGCTCCGCGATGCTTGATGATCTGCGGAAAATCGCCCGCGGTGAGATGGATATAGGGGAAGGACTTGTCATCGCGCAGCAGCACGTTGTAGCGCGGCATCAGTCGCTTGATCAGGTTGTTCTCAAGCAGCAGCGCCTCGACCTCGGTATGGGTGACGACCACCTCCATCGCGCGCGTCTCCGCCACCATCCGGCGCAGCCGGTTGGAGAGCGCCGCAGGATGGGTGTAATTGGCGACGCGATTGCGCAGGCTCCGCGCCTTGCCGACATAGAGCGCGTCGCCCTTGCGATCGAGCATGCGGTAGACGCCGGGGCCGGGCGGCATGGTGCGCAGCGCACCGCGAATCGCCTCGACGCCCTGGGCGAGGCCGCCGCCTTGCGGCAGGGTCGCCTCCGGCTCGGTCGCATCGTCCTCAAGATCGCTCATCGGTCTTTCACTTGGCGCCGTGCCGCGGCGCCGTCAATCGCCGGACGAGAACTGCCGCCGCCTGGGCTTCGGTCGCCGCGTTCATGAAATGGATATATCCACGAAGCCTGTGGACAAAACTGTCGAAAACCTCTCGCCGTCCTGGAGCGGGAGGCGTCAAACCTGGGGTTTTAGCGCTTTGCCTAGATTTTGGGCACAAGATACTAACATGCTGAAATGATTACATTTTTTCCTTGTCAAGTGTAAATCGACTGTAACACTTTGTAAGTTCGAGGTCACAGAGCCGCACCTGACGGCCGCGGTGGCGGCCTGTGAACAACTCGCCGGCGGGACCTCCCGCGGTCCATTCCCCGAGCCGGCAAATGCCCGATGGTTAAGGCACTTACGGCAGGCGGTTAATCCGATCTATTTCGATGCCGACACTCGCCACGTCGGGGTAGACGTCGAGCTTCTCGACGCGCACGACGGCACGGCGGATGCGCGCATCGGCGAGGCACATCTCAGCGATGCGCTCGGCCAGCGTCTCCACCAGATTGACATGTCCCGCCTCGGCGAGGCGGCGAATGCCGCTGACGATCTCGTCATAGCAGACGACGTTGCGCAGATCGTCGGCGATCGGTACCGCCTCCTCGCGCACGGCAAGATCGAGATTGATGCGGACGCGCTGACGCGCGCCGCGCTCGTGCCGGAAGACCCCGATTTCGCAGGCGAGCGCAAGGTCGCGCACGAGGATGCGGCGCACGCCCCCGCCGGCTTGGCCGGAGAGCGCGCGGGTGGTGGTTTCAGCGTTGCTCATGATCGCAATGTTCCCTATTCCGTGACCGCCGGCCGACCGGCCGCCTGCGCCCAGCCAAGATGCTGCCCGCCATCGAGCGCAATCATCTGCCCCGTCATCGCCGGCGCCGACAGGATGAACAGCACCGCGGCCGCGATCTCCTCGGGCGTGGTGCCGCGGCGGAGCGGCATCATCTCCTGCTGCCGGCGGAATTGCGCCTCGCTTTGCCGCGGACTCGGCAGCGTCGGGCCGGGGCCGATGCCATTGACGCGGATGCGCGGTGCCAGCGCCAGCGCCATGCTCTGGGTGAGGTTCCAGAGCCCGGCCTTGCTCAGCGTGTAGGAGACGAAATAAGGGGTGAGGCTCCAGACGCGCTCGTCGAGGATGTTGACAATGGCGCCCTCGGCGCCGTCCGGCAGCTCGCGCGCAAATTGCTGCATCAGAACGAAAGGTGCGCGCAGGTTGATATCGAGGTGCCGATCCCAGCTTTCGCGCGTCACGCCAAGCGCCGTGTCATTCTCGAAGACCGAGGCGTTGTTGACGAGCACGCCCAGCGGACCGAGCGCCGCCGCCGCGCGCGGCACCAGCGTTTCGACCTCGGCTTCGCGCGCGAGATCGGCGGCAATCGCCACCGCGCGGCCGCCGGCGGCGGTGATTTCGCTTACCACGCTCTTCGCCTCGGCCTCGGAGCCGTGGTAATGCACCGCCACGGCCCAGCCGTTGCGGCCGAGCGCCAGCGCAATGGCGCGGCCGATGCGCTTGCCGGCGCCGGTCACCAGCGCCGCCTTAGCGCACCGCAGGGATGGAGACCCCGTCATCGTCGCGGGCCGGTCAGCGGTGGCCCCGCCGCTGCCGGGCGCGCACCTTGGCTTTGGCGAGCGCCTTGGCTGAGGTGCCGGCGCGTCCTGCCATGGACCTGCCCGCCGGGCGAGCGGCCGGCTGGGAGGCTGCGGCCTCGCCGGCAAGCCCGAGATCGAGCTGCTCCAAGCGGCGGATCTCGTCGCGCAGCCGCGCCGCCTCTTCGAATTCGAGATCGGCGGCGGCGGTGCGCATCTGCTTCTCGAGATCGGCGATGACCGCTTTCAGGTTCATGCCCTGATAGTGCGCTTGCGCACTTTCGCCGAGACCGACGGTGACGTGGTCCTGCTCGTAGACGCTCTCCAGGATGTCGGCGATGCCGCGGCGCACGCTTTCGGGCGTGATGCCGTTGGCGGCGTTATACGCCTGCTGCTTCTCGCGGCGGCGGTTGGTCTCGCCGATCGCCGCCTTCATGCTCTCGGTCATGCGGTCGGCATAGAGGATGGCGCGGCCCTCGAGATTGCGGGCGGCGCGGCCGATCGTCTGGATGAGGGCGGTGCGCGAGCGCA
>JASHUO010000150.1 GCA_030039975.1 Alphaproteobacteria bacterium | reverse complement strand
ACATCGGGCTTAGGCCCTGCTGTTTCTGCCGGCGCGTACGTCAGCTTCGACTATTTCATGACCATCAAGAACCCGAACAACGAAGCTTTCTTGAAGCGCTTCCGCGCAAAGTTTGGCAAGGATGCGCTCATGAACACTGTGGGCGTCGCCATGTACAACTCTGCCCATACGGCGGCAATGGCCATCAAAAAGACGGGCAAGGTGAGCACCGAGTCGCTCCGGGAGGGTTTGAAGGATCTCTCTTTCGCTCAAGCGCCGCAGGGAACCGTCACGATGCGGGCCATCGACAACCAGATGGTATTGCCCTCTTATCTCATGAGGGTGCGGCAGGGCTGGACCAGCGTGGACGACATGTTCGAAGAAGTGCAGCACTTCGGCTCGGTCACGCCGGTAAATGCCCGCTGCAGCAAGCTACCGCTCTAGCCGCGCATTGGCGCTCTGCCGACGTGGGGCTCGAATCCAGCCGAGGCTACGCCGGGGAAGGTGAGAGATGAGCACGCCAGTGAGCGTTCTGGTGGATGCAACGTTGATCACTTTCGTCTTCGCGCTTGCGGCACTGGGCCTTGCGGTCATCTTCGGGCTGATCGGCGTCATCAATATGGGTCACGGCGCCATGCTTACACTAGGCGCCTATTTCACTTGGTTCGCGACCACTTCTGGCGTGCCGTTCGTGCTCGCCATAGTCCTCGCTGCGGGTGGGGTCTGCGTGATTGGCGTTTTACTAGAGCATTTAGTCATCCGGTACTTCTATGACCGCCCCTTTGAGACACTGCTGCTGACATGGGGTTTCTTCCTGGTCGCGACCGAGGTGATCAAGATCGTGTTCGGCACCGATTTGCGCACCGTCGAGAACCCGCTTCCTGGTGCGATCGACGCTGGCGTATTCGTCCTTCCGGCATACGAAAGCATGGTGGCCGTCATCTCATTCGCCCTGCTAGCCGCCCTGGGGCTTATCTTATTCAACACAACTGTCGGCATCAAAGTCCGGGCGCTGGCACAGAACGCTGAAGTGGCGAGCCTCCTTGGCTTGAATATCGGCCTGACCTACAAATGGGTCTTCGGGGTCGGTTCCTTTCTGGCCGGGCTCGCCGGCGCGCTGATTAGTCCGATGCTGAGCGTCGACCCCTACATCGGCAACATTTTCTTGGTGCGTTCCTTTTTCGTCGTGATCGTCGGCGGGATCGGCCAGGTGCTCGGCGGCACGTTGATCGGCAGCTTCCTGATCGGCGGATCCGAGACGCTGTTCGCGCTTTTTGCCGGGCAAGTGGTGTCGCAGACTATCGTGTTCGCGCTGGCAATAATGGTCTTGCGGTTCAGGCCATCTGGTGTGCTGCGCGCTCGATGACAGAGGGCGGAATCAAGCGGCGGGGTGTAGTCACGTCGTTGGGACAGGGCTTTCTCCGTTCTGAGACGACGGTTGCTATTGTCTTGTTCGCGCTGCTCGCGGGGCTACCGGTAGTCGTGTCGGGCTATACGATCTATATCCTGCCGCAGTACCTGCTGTACGGCATGTTGGCGATGTCGCTCGGGCTGCTGTGGGGGTTCGTCGGCATCTTGAGTTTCGGCCAAGCAGCGTTCTTTGCGCTTGGTGCTTATGCGATGGGGCTGTCGGAGACATGGGGGTTAGGCCCGAACCCCGCCTATGTCGGGCTCATGGCGAGTCTCGTGACCGGGGCGGTTTTGGCGGCAGCTATTGGTTATTTCCTTTTTAGCGTCGATGTGCGCCACGTGTACTTTGTTCTCGTCACGCTGGCGCTCTCAATAATGGTTGAACAGATCACGGTAAGCCAATCTCAAGTGACGGGCGGCTACAACGGTATGTATGTGCCGCGGATGTCGCTCCTCACAGGAGCAAGCGGAGCGCTCTCTTTGTCGAAGGACGCGGCGATCTACTACTTCATTCTCCCGGTCGTGGCCACCGTCTATTCGCTTCTCCGCTGGGTGCTCGCGCGCCCGTTCGGGAAGGTCCTGGTGGGCATTCGAGAGAACGAAGACCGGCTGATCGCGCTTGGCTTCAGGACGCCGCTCTATAAAACCGCGGCCTTTGCGGTTTCGGGGGCCGTTGCTGGTCTTGCCGGCGCCCTATACGGCACCCATGCGAATTTCGTCTCTCCCTCGTTAGGCGGCGTGCTGTTCTCGACCCAAGTTGTGGTGTGGGTGGCAATCGGCGGGCGCGAGTCGCTCCTGGGCGCGCTACTTGGCGCAGTCGCCGTGTCTGCGCTTTCGACTTACCTGAGTGCCCTCATTCCAAATTACTGGCAACTCGCCCTCGGAATCGTCTTCATCGCGGTGATTATCGCGTTTAAGGGCGGTGTGGCCGGCGCAGTGATGCGCGTGGCGGAGCGCTCCGCTGGAAGGAAGGAACATGGGTGAGCTCCTGCGCACCGATGGCCTCACGAAGCGGTTCCGCGGCATCGTTGCTAATGACTGCATCGATTTCACAATCGGTTTAGGTGAGGTGCGGTGCATCATCGGCCCAAATGGCGCGGGCAAGACCACTTTGATCAGCATGATATCGGGTCATCTGAGTCCCAGTGCCGGACGGATCTGGTTCAAAAACCAGGAAATCACGACTCGTTCTGTGGTGCGCCGGGCTAAGATGGGCATAGCTCGCAAATTCCAGACCCCATCTGTGTTCGATCGGCTGACGGTGCATCAGAACCTTGAACTCGCCTCGTTCGGCAAGCCAATGGAGGTGGCGGAACGTGCAGTGCGTCTCGAAGAAGTTCTTGCGATCACTCGTCTCTGCGAGATGCGCCGCACCGTTGCGTCCACGCTCTCCCATGGCCAGCGCCAGTGGCTGGAGATCGCCATGCTACTGGCCAACCGCGCGGAACTTCTCCTCCTGGACGAGCCGACCGCCGGAATGACCGCGGAAGAAACCCGAGCTACCGGCAACCTCATTCGCATGCTCGCGAGCCGCCATAATCTGACGGTTCTGATCATCGAACATGACATAAACTTTGTCCGGGATCTCAGGGCACCAGTGACAGTGTTGCATCTGGGCCGGGTGCTCACGAGCGGTTCGCTCGACGAGGTCGCAGCGAATGAGCAGGTTCGAGACGTCTACCTGGGTCGGGAATGATGCTGCTCCGCGCCAATGCCATTCACAGCGGCTATAGAGACATGGAAGTTCTGCGCGGCATCTCGCTTACGCTCGAGAGCGGCGAGATCCTTGGCGTCCTTGGACGGAATGGCATGGGCAAGACGACGCTCATCCGCTGCCTTGCGGGCCTGCTCCCGACTTGGCGCGGCGATATTACCCTCGACCAGCACGACGTCACGAGGCTGCCTCCGCATGAGCGCGCGCGGCGCGGTGTTACGACCGTGATACAGGGCCGCGGCCTTTTCCCCCGCCTTACCGTTCGTGAAAACCTCGAGATGGGACGTATCGCAGGAGGCGGTCGCAAGCGCAGCCGCCTCGACGAAGTACTCAAATATTTCCCACGGCTTGGCGAACGCCTCGCCCAGACGGCCGGCACGCTCAGCGGCGGTGAGCAGCAGATGCTTGCGATCGGCCGCGCGCTTATGACGCAACCGCGGCTGATGCTTCTCGACGAACCGTCCGACGGTATCATGCCAATCCTAGTTAAGCAGATCGCTGGCATCCTCGTTGAGATCAGTCGCAGAGAGAACATGGCGATAGTGGTCGTGGAGCAGAATGTGCCGATGGTATTTGCGATGACCGATCGTTGCGTGATTATCGAGAAGGGGCGAATCGTGACGGAAGGTACGCGCGAAGACGTGTCCCGAAGTGAGGTGATGCGCAAATATCTCGCGATCTGACGAGGGCGCGCTGTCGCTCAAGTCGTTCACTTCCCGAGGGAGCACGCTATGCCGATCGAAGCGCCGAATGCAAAGCAGATACTTGAGATGGCCAACG
>JASHUO010000149.1 GCA_030039975.1 Alphaproteobacteria bacterium | reverse complement strand
ATGTTCTGCGGAAGGAGCCCACCGCAAGCGTGGAGAATGACCACCGCGGGAAAGGGACCAGCCCCGGCCGGTTTGGCGAGGTAACCGAGAAGCTTGTCGGACCCCGTACCCGCGGGGGCGCTAAATTCAACGAGCTGCGCCGCGCCGGCGTCTGACGCATGGACGATCCACGTCAGCATGAGCACGAGGACCTGCGTGGCGAATAAGCGGCTCCTTGCGAACGCGATCGGCATTTTATGCCCCCATCAACGGTCGCGGGCACCGGCAGCCTACGACCGGATCGCACCCGCTCCAAGCGCCGCCTCCGCGCGCCCCGATTGGCGGGCCGAGCGCGCGGCGATGCGATCAGCTCGCCTGGATTACACGGAATTAAACTCCCCGAAGGGATGGGGCAATGGGCGATGCCCATAATCGCGCAATGCCCGTGCGCGCCGGGGCTTCGACCAAGAGCGGCCGCACCGCCCCCCGTGTCCCTAGAGAGGTAGTTCATGTTTCGCCTAAACCAATCCAACCCGAATGCGTCGGCGTATCGGCGGGTTCGCGTCGCTGCGCTGGCCTCGTGCGTCGGCCTCGCCATAGCGGCGCCGATCGCCTGGGCCGATATGGGCGCGACCGCGCCTCAGTCCGCCGTCGCCGCGGCCGCGGCGACACCCAGCTTTGCGCCGCTGGTGAAAAAGGTAATGCCCGCGGTCGTCAACGTCTCCGTCTTGGAGAAGCCGGAAAGTCCCGTCGCCGACGAGCAGGACCAGGGCTCCCCTGAAGATGGCGCGCCGCAAGGCCCGCTCGACCAGTTCATGCGCAAATTCTTTGAACAGCAGGGACAGGGCTTCCCCGGCGCGCCGATGCAGCCTTCGCCGCACGAACAGCGCATGGCGCTCGGCTCGGGCTTCATCATCGATCCCGCGGGATATGTCGTGACCAACAACCACGTCGTCGCCAACGCCGACAAGGTCACCGTGATCTTTCAAGACGGCAGCAAGCATCCCGCGAAGGTGCTCGGCCGCGACACCAAAGTGGATCTCGCGCTGCTCAAGATCAACGTCGATCACCCCTTGCCCTACGTCTCCTGGGGCGACAGCGATGCGGCGCAGGTCGGCGATGTCGTGCTGGCGGTCGGCAATCCCTTCGGCCTCGGCGGCACCGTGAGCTCCGGCATCGTCTCGGCGCGCGGCCGCGACATCCATTCCGGCCCCTACGACGACTACCTCCAGCTCGACGCCGCCATCAATCGCGGCAACTCGGGCGGGCCCACCTTCAACCTGCAGGGCCAGGTGATCGGCATCAACACCGCGATCTATTCGCCCAACGGCGGATCGGTCGGCATCGGCTTCGCCATTCCGTCGGATCTCGCCAAACCGGTGATCGAGCAGCTGCGCGAGCACGGCAAGGTCGATCGCGGCTGGCTCGGCGTGCAAATCCAAAACGTGACGCCGGAGCTCGCCAAGAGTCTCAACTTGCCCAAGGCCGAAGGCGCGCTCGTCGCCGCGGTCGAGAACGGCAGCCCCGCCGCCAAGGCCGGCCTCAAGCAGGGCGACGTCATTCTCTCCTTCAACCACCGTCACGTGGCAGCAGCGCGTGACCTGGCGATCGACACCGCGGAGACGCCGTCAGGCGACCACGCCGCGATTGAGATCTCGCGCAATGGCAACGACCAGACCCTCGACGTCGCCATGGGCCAGATGCCTGAAAATCCGCAGGTGGCGATGAACGATCAGGGCGGCGACCAAAGCGGCGACGAGACCGCCTCCGCACTGGGGATGAAGCTTGCGCCCCTGACCAACGAGATGCGCGAGCGCGCCGGCGTGTCGAAGGAGGTCCAGGGCGTCGTGGTGACCGGCGTCGAAGACGGCAGCCAGGTGGCCCAAGCCGGGATCCAACCGGGCGATGTCATCGAGCAGGTCAACCGGCAGCCGGTGACGACGCCACACCAAGCCGAGGCGACACTCAAGCAGGCGAAGTCGGGCGGAAACGTGCTGTTGCTCGTCAATCGCCACGGCACCGACCAATACCTCGCGCTGTCGACGAGCAACGAGGACAATGGCTGAAGGCGGCGCGGCAGGGTGAGGAGACGCCCTGCCGACCGTGACGGCGCGCCGCGCGCGGCCTCAGAGAGCGGCCGCGCGCGGCGCTAACTTTTGAGAGCCTTTTGCCGCATAGGTGACGTGCGCGTCGCAGCGATCCCACGGGAGAAGTTGCGGGGTTGTGCGGGTCGCGATTGGTGTATGCTCGAGAGAGCGAGAGCCGGTCGAGGCCAAGAAAAGGAGCGCACCCTCGTGACCATGATCAACTGCGATATGGGCGAAGGCTTCGGCATCTATCAGCTCGGCGATGATGCCGCTCTCATGCCGATCATCACCGCAGCGAATGTCGCCTGCGGATTCCACGCCTCTGATTTCAACCATATGCGCCGCACGGTGCAGCTTGCGAAAAAGCATGGGGTCAAGGTGGGCGCTCATCCCTCGCTCCCGGATCTCCAAGGGTTCGGTCGCCGCGAAATGAAGATCGGCCGCGAGGAGCTGGCGAACTGCCTCATCTACCAGATCGGCGCGCTCAAGGGTTTCCTGGAGGCTGAGGGCATGCCGCTCAACCACATCAAGCCGCACGGCTCGCTCTATGGCATGGCCGGGCGCAACGAGGATATCGCGCATGCGGTCTGCGATGCGGCCGACGTCTTCAAGGTACCGCTCTTCGGCGCGATCGGCTGCCTGCACGAAAAGATCTATCCGCAGCGCGGCCACATCTTCCTTTCCGAATATTACACCGATCTCGATTACGGCGATGACGGCGCTCTGGTGATCACGCGCGAGCATCACGCCGTCGATCCCGCCGAGGCGGCCAGGCGCACGGCGCGGGCGATTCGCGACGGGCTGACACGGAGCCTCGGCGGCAAGGACATTAAAGTGCGTGCCGATACCGTCTGCGTCCATTCCGACACGCCCAACGCCGTCGCCATTGCGCGCGCCGTGCGCGATGCTCTCGCTCCGCTGGGATCTGCGGCGTCCTAAACCCTCCCTTCGGTCAGCTTCGCAATCGCGCAACTCTCCTCACGCCAGCGACCGGCGCAGATTCTCGATCCGAATATTGCGCTCATGCCGCGCCGCCAGCGCCGACGCCATGTCGACGGCGACGAAACGCGTCGGCATGTTCGGCTGCAGCTGTCCGATCAGATCCATATCGGCGGAGATCACCGTGCCGATCATGAAATAGCCGCCGCCGGAAACGGCATCGCGATGCAGCACGATCGGCTCGGTTCCGCCCGGCACTTGGATGGAGCCGTAGGGATAGCAGCTATCGACGATGTTGGAGGGATCGGAGCCGG
>JASHUO010000148.1 GCA_030039975.1 Alphaproteobacteria bacterium | reverse complement strand
GTTGAGTTATTCGGTGCGTCCGCAGCATTCGAACCAGGAGCCGCTGCGGCCGGCGGCGTCTGATTCGGTGCGTTGTTGCAGGCGCTGATGGCAACGGTTAGGCCGATGGCGGACAATGTCAGGGCGACCATTTTCATGGCTATCCTCCTTGAGCTGATACGATCGGGGCGCCGACAATCTGGCACATTATGCGTTGCTCGGATTCGTTAGGCCTCAGAGAGCGAGCGGGCGGCCGGGTCAGGAAGGAGGAGGCGAGAGCCGATCGTGGGTTGCCCCGCGCGCTTCCAGATTTCACTTATTGCGCAGATGAGCGGCGGCGCCCTCTATGCAGAGCTGACTGAGACGCTCGGCCATGCACTCGCCCACGATCTGCGCCTTGATCGCTCGCAGCGACTGCGGGTGGATGCCCATCTCCTCAAGGATGAAGGCGTCGTTGAAGAGCGCACTTGAGCTGCTGGCGGGGAGGAGCGGATCGTGGCGTGGCATCGGCGTCAACTCCGGCATGTTTGTGCCTATTTCATCTGCGCAGCAGGGTGAGAAGTCGCTCGTTATGCGTTATGAGGCGGCGTTAGCAGGCGTGAGCACAGTGGCGGCGCTGTGAGACGCCCGGTCGGCCTACGCGCCCGTGAGGTACAGGAACACGACGACTGAAACCACACTCACTGCCATCGCGATGCCGGCCCACTCGCTCCAATTGCTGTTGTTCATGGCAGCTCTCCTTGCCTGCTTTGACCTAGGGGTTGGGTGAGCTGCTCTTATGTGACGTACGTCACGGCCGCTGGGACGCGACATGTCCGCAGGGGGTTGCGGATTTCGCATGAGCGGGAAAAGCGAGAGGGCGGCGCGCAGGAAATGTCACTCGCTGGCCTCGGCCGATACCCGCTACCGGTCCTGGATATCCAGAGTCCACCCGATACCGGTATGCGGCGAGGGCTGCTTGGTTCATTGATGGTGGAGCGAGGTTTCTCCTATGGAGAGGTGTGGGTTCCCCCGAGCCCATCTCGCTCCACCGCATCATCATCGGACTGCTCGCGCCTTCTGATCTCGCTTGGCGCCCGCCGCCCTTGCCCCCTGCGCACCTGCCGCCATATGACGAACATGGATGGAAGTGAGAAGTTGAACCGGGAGCGACTGCTAAGATCGCTCCGGCGCTCAATTGGGGGTGCCGAGTCCTGGCGTATTCGGGCCCGCGAGTTGCGCGCCGTCGCTGTCACGGTCCCTGATGGCGGTGCTAGCCGTGGGCTGTTATCTGCCGCGGAGACCTACGAGCGCGTAGCCGAGCGGCTTGATGGGCATCAAAGCAACCGCCCTAAACCCCGCAGAAGCTAGCCGGTGGACCATCGGGCGGCTGGGTGGCCTATTGGTCTTTCTCAGCATCGATATTGCGAATCTCTATCCCCTTGGTCACGGAGAAACCGAACTTTGAGTATGTGTATGAGCCGTCCTCGCGCATTTCGGCGGGATGAAAGCTCGGTGGAGACAGCACGACCATTCCCGCTACGGATGTCGAGGGGAGGAGACCAGCACCGATCATCTGGATGGTCCCGTTGCCGATCACCGTGGCGGTCATGTTCACGCTTGGGGAGGTTGCCGCCTGAACCACTTTGCAGCCGCCGCTGGCGTCCTTGCCCAACTCAAAAGCGCTGAGCCCGACTTTGCCGACGCTGGGAAACTGCGCGACGCGCGTTGCGCCGAACATGTGAGAGACGATATCGCCGGGAAACTGCACGGTCAGATCAAGCCTATCGATGGGACCGTCCTTAGAGGTCGAAAGGTTGACCATGTAACCCACGCAGCCGTCAGGCGCCTTGGTTTTGCTGACCACCGCCAGGACCTGCGGTCCCGGTAGCAGGCTTGCTAGATACGGCCCGATAAATGGGTATGCGACGGTCCAAACCAAGCTGGTGACGGCCAGTGTGAAACCAACTGCCTGGTTCTTCGTGAGTGCGCGCCACCGAGCGCCAAGCCCGCGGGCGTGCTGCCAGCAGTATTGCGCGCTGGCATCAACGGACCGCTTGCACCGCGTGCCGTCGCTCTTCTTGAACTTACAGGTCGCCTCTGCCATCGCCTGAGCTCAATCGCTTGGCGTGAGCATAGCCCAACCGGTGGAATTGCGCCCACAGTGTCAGGCCGCGTCGCCGTCCGCCGCGGGGCTTTTTTGCGGCGTCGGTGGCGCGGCGGTAGCTACTTTACCCTTTCGCCCAGGTAGTCCCTGCTCGAGCCCTGTGCATGGAGAACGTGCTGTCTGCTCCGGGTGACTTTGGTGCGAAACGCGTCCCTGTTGAAGGCGTGTCCAATCCTGCACACCTCGCATTCGAAGGTATTCAGGTTCCACAGCCAGCCTATTTCCGCCTGCGTCGTGTGCCCGCACGCGCATTGGATTGGCCATGTGTCGCCATCGTTGAGCATGGTCTGCCCCCTGAACACAGATCGCACATCGCATCCTACCCGTGTTTGCGTGCGTGTTGCACGGAAGGGATGGCTGATGAGCGGCGCGGTGGATGTCGTGATCGGAGACGGACACGGCGCACGACGAGCTAGGCCTTCTCGACAGCAAGCGTCTTCTCAGCGTCGTCTTCAACTTCCTTGGCTGGTGCGTCAGGGGCGCGCTGCTGGCCGTGCAACCGTTGCTCAGCGTTTCGCGCGACCTCCAGAGCCCGTTGCCTATCCTTGGCGGTCGCGCCCGGCTGGTTCGCCGCCTCCATCGCCTTGCGTCTCACCCTCTCCCAATACGCGGGGTTGCTCATAGTAGGGTCTCCCTCCAGCGCGGTTGCGTGCAGCTTGCATTACCTTGCATATTGGAAACCTTGGGGCCCCGCGCCACTTGGGAAGGCGGCATGAACGTCTTTCTTGTCGTGCTGATGTGCTACACGGCATCCCCGCAGGTTTGTCAGGAAGTTCATATCCGATCGGTCGTCAGCTCAACCGCTGAATGCGCTGCCAAAGCTGATAGCCTCGGGCGCACCCTCGTAGAGGAATACAACAAGCAATCACAACGGCAACAGCAGGCGCGCTTTGCACGAGCTTACTGCCAGCGCGAGGATACTCTGCTCGATCATTAAACAAAGACGGTTACTCGGTAGAGACGCGCCGGATGCTCGATTGCTCGCCATGCAAGACGATGTGATGAGCGGCGCGGTGGATGTCGTGATCGGAGACGGGCATTGAGAGACTTGGAACCATGGATCTTACGGACGATCGCGGAGCGCTACGGGGCTTAGAGATCCAATCGCGGCAAGTCTCCCAGCGCCGTCGGCAAGATGTTTATCGTCAATTCCAAGCTCGGCCAACGTTGGAGGT
>JASHUO010000147.1 GCA_030039975.1 Alphaproteobacteria bacterium | reverse complement strand
GAGCGGCGGATGGTGCGGGTGCGGGTGAAGAGGTCTTGCAGCTTGTCGCCCTCGCCCCAGCGGATGGCGCGCTGCAGCGCCGTCAGATCCTCGGTGAAGCGCTGCAGCATCTCGAGCACCGCCTCGCGATTGGCGAGGGAGATGTCGCGCCACATCACCGGATCGGAAGCGGCGATGCGGGTGAAGTCGCGGAAGCCGCCGGCGGAGAATTTGATCACCTCCGATTTGAGCGTCTCCTCGAGATCGGTGGCGGTGCCGACGATGGTATAGGCGATGAGATGCGGCAGGTGCGAGGTGATGGCGAGCACCATGTCGTGATGCTCGGCATCCATCGTCACCACCTTCATGCCCGCGCTCTGCCACATCCGGGTGACGCGGTCGAGCGCAGCGGCATCGCCGCCGGGCAGCGGCGTCAGAATGCACCAGCGATCCGCGAACATCTCGGCAAAGCCGCTCTCCGGGCCGGAATGCTCGGTGCCGGCGACGGGATGGGCGGGGACGAGATGAACGCCCGGCGGCAGCAGCGGCGCGAGATCGCGGATCGCCGCCGCTTTGACCGAGCCGACATCGCTCACCACGGCGCCGGGCTTGAGCGCCGGCGCGATGCGCCGGCCGATCTCGGCATAGGCGGAGAGTGGCGTCGACAGCACGACGAGGTCGGCGCCCGCCGCCGCTTCGGCGGGATCGGCGGTGACGCGGTCGGCAAGCGCAAGGCGCGTCACGGTATCGAGCGTCGCCTGCCGGCGCGCGCAGGCGACGATCTCGCGAGCGAGGCCGTCGCGTCGCAGCACGCGCGCCAGCGAGGAGCCGACGAGGCCGATGCCGATGAGCGCGACGCGGTCGAAGAGCGGCTGGGTCAAGGCGCTTTGAGGAAATCCGCCAGCGCGGCGACGACGGCGCGCATCTCCTCCTCCAAGCCGACGCTGATGCGGATATGCTTGGGCAACCCGTAAGCGCCCATCTGGCGCGTCAGGATGCCGCGCGATTTGAGGAACTCCCAGGCGGCGCTGCTGTCCTTGGGCCTGGCGTCGAAATACACCAGCACGAAATTGGCAACCGAGGGCGTTACCTCGAGGCCGAGCGCGCGGATCTCGCGCTCGAGCCAGGGACGCCAGAGGTCGTTGTGTGTGCGCGCGCGGTCGATCGATGCGACATCCTCGAGCGCCGCGACCGCCGCCGCCTGCGCCGGCAGATTGATGTTGAAGACGCCGCGCACGCGATTCAGCACGTCGATGATGCCGGCGCCGGCATAACCCCAGCCGATGCGCAAGCCGGCGAGCGCATAGATCTTGGAGAAGGTGCGCAGCATGATGACGTTCTCGGCACGCTCCGCGAGCTCGATGCCGGGCTCGTAATCATTGCGCGCGACGAACTCGGCATAGGCGGCATCGATGACGAGCAAGGTCGATTTCGGCAGCCCCTCATGCAGCCGCTTCACCTCCGCGCGCGGCAGGAAGGTGCCGGTGGGGTTGTTGGGGTTGGCGAGATAGACGAGCCGCGTCCGCGACGTCACCAGCGCCAGCATGCCGTCGACATCGGCGGTGAGCTGCTTTTCCGGCACGGCGACGGGCGTCGCGCCGGCCGATTGCGCGGCGATCGGATACATGAGGAAGCCGTGGCGGCTGTAGATCACCTCGTCGCCGGGGCCGGCATAGGCGCGCGCCAACAGGCTGATCAGCTCGTCCGAGCCGGTGCCGCAGACGATGCGCGCGGCATCGAGCCCGTAGCGCCGCGCGATCGCCTGACGCAAGGCGATCGAGCCGCCATCGGGATAGCGGAACATCTCCGCCGCCTGCGCGCGGTAAGCCTCCATCGCGCGCGGGCTCGGCCCGAGCGCGCTTTCGTTCGAGGCGAGGCGGATGACGCGCTGCGTGCCCTCGGCCTTGGATTCGCCGCCGACATAGGGCGAGATGCCGAGAATGCCGGGTTGCGGTATCGGATGTTCGCTCATCGTGGCCGTCCATTGGCACGAAGTCCCAGCGCCGCGGGCGCCAGGGGCTTGGGATAGGTGCCGAGAGGGGCGACGCGCAGCACCATGCTGAGCGGCGCCAGCGCCTTGGCGAGCCGGGGATCGCCCTCGCTCACCATGTCGTCGATCTCGAGCAGGTTCCAGGCACTGCCGCCGTCGCGATGCTCGGCGAAGAGCGTTACCGTGAGCCCTACGTCTTTCAGCGCGGCGATGAGCCGGGCGCGGCTCAGCTCGCCCGCGAGCTCGAGCGCAACGAAGCTGCGATCATCGCCGGTGGGATCGGGATCGCCATGGCCGATGGCGAGCGCATCCAAGCCGCCATCGCCGCGCGCGTTGCCGCGCCCGCCGAACGGCAGCCGGGCGAAGATGCGCGGCGCGGCGGCGCGGGAATGCGCCAAGAGCGGCCACCAGGGCTCGCGCTCGCCTTCCGCCGGCAGCGGCAATACCGCCGCCGCCACCCTGCCCTCGGCCAGCGAGCGCAGCACTTCGCCCAGCGAATGGAAGGCGATCATCGGCGTATGGCTGCCGAAATAGTCGCGGGCGATATCCCAGTAATCCGGCATCTCCTCGAGCGCCGAGACGGCGACGGCGAACTCGCCCTGCATCATCACCGCGCCGCTGAAGATCTCGCGCCAAAGCCGCACCAGAACGGGGCGCGGGAAGCCCCCGCGATGCCGCTGCACGAGGCGGCGCAGGATCTGCGCCTCGCGGCCGGGCCGGACCGCCGCGGTGCGGGTCTCCTTCTTGCTGGCGGCGACGGCCTCGACGATGGTGGCGCGCTCCATGACCAGGTCATGGAGCTGGTCATCGATCTCATCGATGCGCCGGCGCAGATCGTCGAGAGAGGACATCGGTCAAGGCCAGGTCAAGAGGGTCCAAGCGGAAGGCGATACTGATAGTTCGCCGGGCGGCCGAAAGCAAAGAAAACGTTGACAGCCCGGCGGCTTGCTCCCTACGTACTGGCGATATTGCCGAATTGAGAAATGCCTGATACATCGCGCGAGAGCGTCGACGGCCCCACCTCACCCCAACCCTCTCCGCCCCTCAGGGGCGGAGAGGGAGGGACCCGCGCAAGCGGGAGGGTGAGGTGGGGCGATTGAGCAATCTGCGAAAGCTGATACGAGAGCCCGTTCCTTCGGCCTTTTCCATCGTGAGATGACGATATCCATTCCGTCGGCCGCCCGCGAGACCGCCTTAGCCCCTGACCGCCCCGGCTTTCGCCTGGTGGTGGCCGAGGCGCTGGCGCTCGATTGCGGCGTGGCGCTCGGGCCCTATACCATCGCTTATCAGACCTATGGCCGGCTCAATGCCGAGCGCTCCAACGCCATCCTGATCTGCCATGCGCTGACCGGTGACCAGTATGTCGCCGGGACCCATCCCGTCACCGGCAAGCCGGGCTGGTGGGAGACGCTGGTGGGGCCGGGCAAGGTGCTCGACACCGAGCGCTACTTCCTCATCTGCGCCAATGTGCTGGGCGGCTGCATGGGGTCGACCGGGCCGATGGAGACCAACCCGGCCACCAGCATGCCCTGGGGTCTCGCCTTCCCGGTGATCACCGTCGCCGACATGGTGCGGGCGCAGCAGAAGCTGATCGATCATCTCGGCATCGAGAGCCTGTTTTGCGTCATCGGCGGCTCGATGGGCGGAATGCAGGTGCTGCAATGGGCGGCCGCGTTCCCCGAGCGCGTCTTCGCCGCGGTCCCGATCGCGACGGCGGCGCGGCACTCGGCGCAGAACATCGCCTTTCACGAGGTCGGCCGCCAGGCGATCATGGCCGATCCGCAATGGTGCCAGGGCAATTACCTCGAGCGCGGCGAGCGACCGGCGCGCGGCCTTGCCGTAGCGCGCATGGCGGCGCACATCACCTATCTCTCGGAGCAGGCGCTGCACCGCAAATTCGGCCGCAATCTGCAGGACCGCTCGGCGCTCACCTATGGCTTCGACGCCGATTTCCAGGTGGAGAATTATCTGCGCCACCAGGGCATCACCTTCGTCGAGCGCTTCGATGCCAATTCCTATCTCTATATCACCCGCGCCTGCGACTATTTCGACCTCGCCGCCGAGCATGGCGGGCAGCTCGCCAACGCCTTCCGCGGCATCAAGACGCGCTTCTGCTCCATCTCCTTTACCAGCGACTGGCTCTATCCGACCTCGGAGAACCGCGCCATCGTCCATGCGCTGAACGCGGCGGCGGCCAATGTCAGCTTCGTCGAGATCGAGACCGACAAGGGCCACGACGCCTTCCTGCTGGAGGAGCCGGAATTCTTCGCCACCTTGCGCGGCTTCCTCGATGGCTGCGCGCGCCATCGCGGGCTCGATCAGAGGTGAGCGCCGACGGCAATCTCGGTGGTGCTCCCGGCACCATCAAGCTGCGCGGCGATCTCCGCCTCGTCGCCGACATGATCGAGCCGGGCTCACGCGTGCTCGATGTCGGCTGCGGCGAGGGCGAGCTCTTGGCCTATCTCGCCGAGGCGAAGGGCGTCGATGGGCGCGGCATGGAGCTGTCGCAATCCGGCGTCAATGCCGGCGTCCGGCACGGGCTTTCGGTGATCCAAGGCGATGCCGATCACGATCTGCAGGATTACCCGTCGGACGCTTTCGATTACGTCGTGCTGAGCCAGACCCTGCAGGCGACGCGCCAGCCGCGGAGCGTCATCGCGCATCTCGTCCGCATCGGCCGCCGCGCCGTCGTCTCCTTCCCCAATTTCGGCCATTGGCGCATCCGCTTGAACCTGCTCGCCAACGGCCGCATGCCGGTGACGCCGGTGCTGACGCATGCCTGGTACGAGACGCCCAACATCCATCTCTGCACCATCCTCGACTTCATCGCCCTCTGCGAGGAGCTCGGCGTCGTCATCGAGCGCAGCGTGACGCTCGACCGCAACGGCCTGCCCTATCGCCTCAACCCGCGCGGCGCGCTCGCCAATCTCCTGGCCGAGCAGGCGCTCTTCCTGTTGCGCCGCGCCGCGCCGACGCGCTAGCCCCGTCAAGGAAAAAGCCGCGGGAGGGACCTACGCCCCCGGTGTACACCGGGAGCATTTTTTTCGCCGCGTGCACCGCGCGTCGGAGAGCCGCGCGGGTGCACGTGAAACATCGCTGCACGATGTCAAAGAGCGGGTCCTCGGGCGAGGTTAGCACAGCACCCCACAGCGGCGACCAACCCACGGCACCTCCGGAGGGGTCATAGCCGGCGCGCATCTTGCCCTATAGGTTTCTACGGAACTGTCATCCATGGGGCGCGTTGGACCGCCCGATAAGGAACCAGGGGACGCGATGGCTGAACAATTTACCATCCTCTTCGTCGAGGACGACCCGGGAGTTCGGGCCAGCACAGAAGCTGTGCTTCGGTCCAAAGGGTTCCGGCTGCTTGTCGCCGAGGATGGGTACGAAGCGATGCGGCTGCTCGCCCAGAGCCATGTCGATGTGCTGTTCACGGACGTCGTGATGCCGGGACTGGACGGCATTTCGCTCGCCAAGCAGGCAAAGCTGCTGAAGCCTGCCCTGAAGATCATGTTCATGACGGGGTACTACTCGCGCGCCGCTGAAGCGGAGCAACTCGGCAGGCTGATGTTCAAGCCGTTGCGCGAGCCG
>JASHUO010000146.1 GCA_030039975.1 Alphaproteobacteria bacterium | reverse complement strand
TCGACCGTCTCTGCGGAAACGCTGGCTTGGAGCCGCGCCAACGCTTGCCGGGCTTCGGTGAGCTCGGCCTCACGGGCGGCAAGCGATGCCTGCGCCGCGGCCAGCGCCTCGCCGAGGCGGTCGGCGGCCCCGGCTGCGGCCGCGCCACTTGGCGATGGCGCCGCCTTGGCTGTCCCCGTCGCCGCGACGCCGCCGCGCGACACGGGCACCTCGAGCAGCGCGAGCGTTGCCGCATAGTCCGCCTCGAGGCGGACGATCCGGAGCGCCAAGGTCGGCGTTTCATCCTTGCCGTCGGGCGGCAGATAGGTGAGACCCTCGAGATCATCCAAGCTCAGCGACCAGGTGCGGTCGCCATTGTTGCTGCCTCGGGACAGGCGGGCGCGGTCCGGGATGCGCTCGAGCCTGAGCGTGAGGTGCCCCTGCTGTCGATAGGGCGACAGCAGCGGGGCCAGCTCGAGCGGAATGCCGTTTGGCGCGACCGCCGCGTCGGCGATGGCGCCCCTCACCTCGTCCACGCTCCTCACACTCCTTTGGTGCGCAGCTCCATAAAATTTCAGCGACCTTCGTGCCGCTGCGCAGGGCTCCCGGCGGCCTTAGGGCAGCGTCCTCGGGTCATCTCTCGGTCGAAGGCGTATTCTTCCCGAACTCGGTAAAAGAATGGTTCGCCACGCCCGATGCTACGGCGCAGCGCGGCGATCCGCCTCATTTGAATAGGCGAATTCGCCTCAATTTGCAGGCTTGGCGCCGCCGGTCCGCGCCGAGGTGCGGCGACCATCTCGGGCGCAGGGATAGTGTGAAAGCTGCCGCCCTAATACTTAGGGATGGCCGGTTCGGCCGCCCCCTTCATGAGAGGACCAAGGAGCATCCCATGTTGACCCGCAAAGTCGCCCTTCCGGTGCTTGCGCTCGCCGCCGCACTCACCGCTGCGGGCATCGGCGCGCCGCAGGCTTATGCCCAGGCGAACCCCGCGGCGCCGCAAGCCCAGGCGAAGCCGCCGGAGCATCACCACTTCGACCCCACCCGCCATATCGAGGGGCGCATCGCCTATCTCAAGGCGGAGCTCAAGATCACCCCCGCCCAGGAGCGGCAATTCGACCGCGTGGCGCAAGCGATGCGCGACAACGCCAAGGACATGGCCAAGATGTTCGAGCAGCACCGCGCCGATCGCGGCAAGCCGGAGAACGCGGTCGACCGTCTCGAAGCGCGCCATCGCTTTGCCGAGATGCACGCGCAACACGTCGAGCGCTTCCTCGCCGCCTTCCGCCCGCTCTATGACAGCTTCTCCGACCAGCAGAAGCAAGCAGCGGACGAGCTCCTCGGCGGGCACCACCACCATTTCCACCACGGCCACTGAGCGTTCGCTTACTAGATTCGCCACGGAGGCACGGAGAGCACGGAGAAGCAAAAAAATGGCGCGCTTCGCGCGCCTTAAAATCGGTTCTCCGTGTCCTCCGTGCCTCCGTGGTTAAACTTTTTCGTATGTGATGACGTGCCGCTCAGCGCGCCGCAGCCTGGGCGTGGGAGACGGCGACGGCGGTCATGTTGACGAGGCCGCGCACCGTTACCGATGGCGTGACGATATGCGCCGCAGCGTTGATGCCGAGCAGGACCGGCCCGACCGCCTGACCATCGGCCAGCATTTTCAGCGCGTTGAAGGCGATGTTGGCGGCGTCGAGATTGGGCATGACCAGGAGATTCGCCGTGCCTTTGAGCAGCGAGCTGGGAAAGACGCGTTGGCGGATTTCCTCGGAGAGCGCGGCATCGGCATGCATCTCGCCCTCGATCTCGAGATCGGGCGCGCGCTCGCGCACCAGCGCGAAGGCCTGACGCATCTTGCGCGTCGACGGGGTGTCGGCGCTGCCGAAATTGGAATGCGACAGCAGCGCTACTTTGGGCTCGATGCCGAAATGCCGCATCGCGGCGGCGGCGCGCAACGTCGTCTCCGCGACCTGCTCGGCCGTCGGCTCGTCGACCACCTCGGTATCGCAGAGAAAATAGCTGCCTTTCGGCAGGATCAGCACGGAGAGCGCCGCCGGCGCGCTGGCGCCCGGCAGCAGGCCGAGGATGTCGGTGATGTGGCGGAGATGACGGTGATACTGGCCGATGGCGCCGCACAATAAGGCATCGGCCTCACCGCGCCGGACCATGAGCGCCGCGATCACCGAGGTACGCGTCCGCACCAGGCCGCGGGCGAAATCCGGCGAGACGCCTTTGCGCTCCATCAGTCGGTGATAGAGCGTCCAGTAATCGTGATAGCGCGGATCGTCCTGCGGATCGACCAAGGTGACGTTGCGATCGAGCGCAAGGCGGAGATTGAGCCGCTCGATGCGGCGGCTCACCACCTCGCGCCGGCCGATGATGATCGGCCGCGCCAGCCCGTCGTCGAGCACCTGCTGCACGGCGCGGAGCACCCGCTCATCCTCGCCCTCGGCATAGACGACGCGCTTGGGATCGCTGCGCGCGCGATCGAAGACCGGCTTCATGGCGAGGCCGGAGCGGAACACGAACTGGCTGAGCCGCTGGCGATACGCCAAGAAATCCGCGATCGGCCGCGTCGCCACGCCCGACTCCATCGCCGCCTTCGCCACCGCCGGCGCCAGCTGCAGGATGAGACGCGGATCGAAGGGCTTCGGGATCAGATAATCCGGTCCGAAGATGAGGTTGGTGTCGCCATAGGCGGCCGCGACCACGTCCGAAGGCTCGGCGAGGGCGAGATCGGCCAGCGCCTCGACGCAAGCGAGCTTCATCGCCTCGTTGATGGTGGTGGCCCCGACATCGAGCGCGCCGCGGAAGATGAAGGGAAAGCAGAGGACGTTGTTGACCTGGTTGGGATAGTCGGTGCGGCCGGTGGCGATGATCGCATCGGGGCGCACCGCCCGCGCCGCTTCGGGCCGGATCTCGGGATCGGGATTGGCGAGCGCCAGGATCAGCGGCCGCTCGGCCATCTTCGCCACCATCTCCGGCTTCAGCACATCGGGCGCGGACAGGCCGAGGAAGATATCGGCGCCGGCGATGACCTCGCCCAGCGAGCGGGCGTTGGTCTCCGTGGCGTAGCGCTCCTTGCGCGCATCCATCTCTTCCTTGCGGCCGCGATAGACGACGCCGTACTTGTCGGTGACGACGATGTTCGCGACCGGCAGCCCCATATCGACGAGCAGGTCGAGGCAGGCGAGCGCGGCGGCGCCGGCGCCCGAGGCGACGAGCTTCACCTCGGCGAGCGTCTTGCCGATGAGGCGGAGCCCGTTGCGGATGGCGGCGCCGACGATGATTGCGGTGCCGTGCTGGTCGTCGTGGAAGACCGGGATCTTGAGGCGCTGGCGCAGCTTCGCTTCGATCTCGAAGCATTCCGGCGCCTTGATGTCCTCGAGATTGATGCCGCCGAAGGTCGGCTCCAGCGCGGCAATCACCTCGACCAGGCGGTCGGGGTCGCGCTCGTTGATCTCGATGTCGAAGACGTCGATGCCGGC
>JASHUO010000145.1 GCA_030039975.1 Alphaproteobacteria bacterium | reverse complement strand
GCCATCAAGGAAACTGGCAAGGCCATCGGCCACGGTACGCGCAAGGTGACCACGGCAATCGGCCATGGCTTCCGCGACGCCGCGAAGGCAATCGGCCACGGCACTCGCGACACCGTCCACGCCGTGGGCGGCAGCGTCAGCAAAGACACCAACTAGTCTGACCTCGTACGGCGAGGGCGACACCGCCTGAGCGGCGCGCCGCCGTGCCGAGCGTATGAAGGCAGCGCCCCTGCGCGAAGCGACCACGCCCTGCGAAGGAGGGCCGATCGCTCCCAGCGCGCCGCTGGCGAGCCTGAGACCTTCCGGAAACGCACGCCGCAACGTGCGGCTTGCCGGGGACCGCTGCGCCGGGGGCTATGTCGCCGACAGCTCTTGTTCGACGATTTTGAGCAGCGCGGAAGACCGGATGGGCTTCGGGACGACCTGGCCGTGCTCCGCGACCTCGGGACCGACGGCGTAGCCCGTGATGAAGATGACGTGCAGGCGCGGCCGCATCACTTTCGCCTGGAGGCCGAGCTGCATCCCGTCAAGCCCCGGCATCCTAACGTCCGCAATCATCAAGTCGACATGCCGCCCCGCGAGGATACGGATTGCCTCGTAGCCGTCCGCCGCGGCAACGACGATGTACCCCGGCTCTTGCAGGATGTTGACGACGACCTCGCGCAAAATCGGGTCGTCGTCGGCGATCAGGATTGTATACGGGCGTGCCATGCGGGTGCCAACGCGCTCGTGCCCTTTCCGCTCCAAGGACTTGTGCGGCGGAGTTAAGATGTCACAGCGAGATTGACAGAGAACGGGAACGAACGCTACCTCCGCGCGCGCTCCGCTCGCCGGGCGACGACCGGCGCAGCTAGCCCGCTACCGCCGACCCGATCTCTGCCCGCTCCGAGCCGGCGGCGGCTGGCCGTCTGTCCGAAATTAGTGCTCGTTCCCGAGACGCCGCCGCTCTCGGACGTAGACGACGTGCCAATACTGGAAGCCGTCCCAGTCGCGCTTGATCAGCCTCTCCTCGCACTTATCAAGTGCCAGCTCGGCAAGCGCGCTGGTCTTCGGGCCTGTATGGCGGCGGTGCCATTCCCAGAATAGGCTGATGACATCGGCGCTGGGCATCGAGGTCATTTCCTTCTGGCACGATGGTCGCACCGACCGTAGGCCCGGTCAATGTCACCCACACGATCGCATGCCATCGCCGCGGCCGGACGCCGCGATCGGCACCCGCTTGACCCCACCAGCGCGGCAGCGTTAGCGTAATCTCAGTCGGGGTTCGCAGACTCCCGGCTTCTCCAAGACGGCATGCCGTCCAAGTCTGCTCAACACTCGCAGCGAGCGAGGGCTGAGCTATGGACGATCGCCGTATTTGCATCTCCCCGCAGCAACTCTGTCAGCGCATCGTCGCCACCGCGATCTCAATCGCCGCGGCGATCAGCTTCGCGCCGGTGCCAGCATCGGCAGACGCGCCGCTGGTACGCGAGGCCAAAATCCCGCTCGGCAACGTCTCCGGGCGGATCGACCATATGGCGTTCGATCCCCGCCATCAGCGGCTCTTCGTCGCCGAGCTGGGAAACGACAGCGTCGGCGTGGTCGATGTCAAGGCGAAGAAGACGATCCTCACGATTCCGGACCTTAAGGAGCCGCAGGGCATCGGCTACGTCGCCTCAAGCGATACGCTTTACGTCGCCAACGCGATTGACGGCACGATCCGGCTCTTCCGCGGCGCCGACCTCGCTCCTGTCCGCAGCATCGCCCTCGGAGCCGACGCCGACAATGTCCGCGTCGACGCCAAAACCGGCCAGGTCTTCGTCGGCTATGGTACCGGCAGCATCGCCGTGCTCGATGCGACGAGCGGCGAGAAGCGTGCGGCTATCAAGCTGAGCGAGCACCCCGAGGCATTTCAGCTCACGCCAACAGGCGACCGGATATATGTGAACGTTCCTGATGCACGGGAGATCGCCGTCCTCGACCGCGCGACACAGAAGCAGGTGGCGAGCTGGCCGACGCACGATGACCGGGCCAACTTTCCGATGGCGCTCGACGATAATGGCGCCCGCATCATCACCGTGTTCCGTCACCCGGCGCGGCTCGCGGCGCTCTCCGCTGCGGACGGCAGCATCATCACCAAGATCGATGTCTGCGGCGACGCCGATGATGTCTTCATCGACGCCAAACGGCACCGGCTCTATGTGAGCTGCGGCGACGGCGTCGTCGACGTCCTCGAGCGCAAAAATGACGGCTATGTCCGATTGGCGCGGGTGCCGACAAGCTCGGGCGCGCGCACCTCGTTGTTCGTCCCCGAGCTTGACCGGCTGTTCGTCGGTGTCCGCGCCTCCGGCGGGATCGTGACCAGCGCGACGTCGGCGGCGATTTGGGTGTTCCGGCCGTCGCCGTGAGACGCGCGGCCGCGTCGCCGATCTCGGCACGGCATTTAACTATGGCGTCCATTTGAGCGCGAGGTTGAACGAGAATTGATCCGCCTGGGCATTGGCGATGCCCGTGTTGGCGGAGCCGACCAGATGCCACAGATCGCTGAAGTCGAAGATTGCCGCCATGCCCACCGCGGTGCTGGCGTGGTCAGTCGTGGTATCCGGCCCTTGGCCGAAAACTTCCACTCCAAGCGCCAGGTTGCTGACGATCTGCCGCTGTAGGGCGATGCCGTAGATGGCGAAGTTCTTGTTGTGCGGGCCAGGATTGTTGGTGTAGCCGCCCCCACCGAACGTAGTCCAGGCACCAAAAGATTTCTGCAACCAGATCGGAAAGAGTTCCGTGACTGATGCGCCGCGATTGTCCGATCCGACCGGAATGAAGATTTGGGGGAAGAAGGCCACCTGTGGCCTCCAGCCATTATCGTCTTCCTGGATAAAACGATATTTGACGCCACCCCCCAAGGGCTCCCACACCAGGCCCATTCCGCCCGGCCCCGGATTGGGATTGAGCGGAATGGACCAGGTAAGCTGTGTGTCCTTGAAAGCCCCGTAATTGATCTCGATGCCTGCTTCGGGCGTCTCGCGCTGACCGGCGACGTGCGTGCTCTGGGTGTAGAGATAATTCTCCCAATGCCCGGTGTCGGTAGGCTCTGGGTCGTCGGTGACGTAGGGCGGCCCGGCGATCGAAGGAGAAGCCGTAGCCGCCGACAACGCAAGCACAAGCGGCCCCGCGCGTGCTGCCAGCCGAAGATACCGTCCTCGCATGAATGTCTCGCACAGCAGCTTATACCCTGGATGCCTTCGTCCTCGGTATGGGCGAACGCTGCGAGCTAGTCTACCGCCTCGCCGTCCGCGGCCTCCGCGCGAGGCGCAGAGGTTACCGCGCGTTCAGCAACCAGACGAATGAGCTGACGGCGTAGTTCCAGGCTGAGCTGCCGGCCCGGTGCACACGGGATCGGCCATCGGCAGTCTCGGTCAGCCAGGTCCGTGGGACACTATTGGGACGCTCAAGCAGTCTGTTCAACTGATTATCTGATATTGCTGGCGTCCCCGACGGGATTCGAACCCGTGTTACCGCC
>JASHUO010000144.1 GCA_030039975.1 Alphaproteobacteria bacterium | reverse complement strand
ATCATGGATCAGGATGGCGCCAACCACCGCTTCCTGACCGATGGGCGGGCGCTGGTGCTGACGCCGCGCTTCTCGCCCTCCACTCAGGAGATCACTTATCTCTCCTACGCGACCAAGGTGCCGCGCGTCTATCTCTTCAACATCGACACCGGCCAGCAGGAGGTGCTCGGCGATTTCCCCGGCATGACCTTTGCGCCGCGGTTTTCGCCCGACGGGAACACGGTGATCATGAGCATGGCCGTCAATGGCAACAGCGACATCTACACGCTCGACCTGCGCACGCGGCAGGCGAAGCAGATCACCGACAGCCCGGCGATCGACACCTCGCCCTGCTATTCGCCGGACGGCAAGCAGATCGTCTTCAACTCCGATCGCGGCGGCTCGCAGCAGCTCTACGTCATGAATGCCGATGGCAGCAACATCCATCGCATCAGCTTCGACGGCGAGTCGCGCTACGGCACGCCGGTCTGGTCGCCGCGCGGCGACCTCATCGCGTTTACCAAAATTTCCGGCGGTCAGTTTTATATCGGCGTGATGCGCCCCGACGGGTCGGGCGAGCGGCTGCTGACCCAGGCCTTCCTGGTCGAGGGACCGACCTGGGCGCCCAATGGCCGCGTCCTCATGTATACGCGCCAGACCCCGTCCGACTCGAGGGGCAGAGGCGGGACCAGCCGTCTCTACACGATTGACTTGACCGGGTACAATGAGCGCGAGGTGATTACACCGCAAGACGCTTCCGATCCCGCGTGGTCCCCCTTGATTCCCTGAGTAACCCTAAGTATAGTCGCGCCGCTTCGCCGACCGCGGCTGGCGTACGCCTGCGATCGCCGGCCGGAGCGAGTGCGGCCTCTGGGCCACGCCCACCTAGCAAACACACACCAATGCAATCCCAGGCTTATCGAGGGAGTACAAAATGAATCTTCGGTCCATGACTCTGCTCGCGGCCGTGCTGCTTGTGGCCGCTTGCGCTGGAAATGAGGGAAACAAGGGTGCCGCAACCGGTACCGGCGGCGCGGCAATGCCGGCGACGACGACATCGACGGCGACTCCGGGCAGCGAGCAGGATCTGGTGCAGAATGTCGGCGATCGAGTGTTCTTCGATTTCGACAAGAGCGACATCAAGGCGGAAGGGCGTCAGACGCTGCAGCGCCAGGCTGACTGGCTGAAGAAGTATCCGAACGTGACCGTGACCATCGCCGGCAATTGCGATGATCGGGGCACGCGCGAATACAACCTCGCCCTCGGCGAGCGTCGCGCCTCGGCGGCCAAGAAGGCGCTGGTTGCGCTGGGCGTTCCCGCCAACCGCATCTCGACCATCAGCTATGGCAAGGAGCGGCCGTCGGTGGTGGGTGACAACGAGGCGGCCTGGGCACAGAACCGCAACGCCATCACCTCCGTCAACTGATCGACCCCGTCCAATCGGGTTTGAGGCGCGCCTGCTGCTTTCCGCGACGCTCTGCCGCGGCGAAGGGCAGGCGCCCTTTTTTCGCCTAAAAGGCCGGCTAGGGTGACCTCGATTCGCCGCGCCGTCGCCTGTAGGGGCGGCGCCGTTCCTGGGACGAGGATCTGATCAAAATGCGACTAACGGCCTTCGCCGTTGCCTGCGGTGGGCTGATGTGCCTGCTGGCGGGTGGCGCCCTGGCGCAACAGAACGACGATTTACGCCCGCTGCTCGACCGGATCGACCGGCTGGAGCGCGATATGAACCTTCTGCAGCGTCAGGTCTATCGTGGCACCGGTCCCGACAACGCGGCGCTGGCGCCGAGCCCGGCCGGGGGGCCGCAGGGCACGCTGAATTACGAGGTCCGCATCAGCGCGCTCGAGGACCAGATGCGGCAGCTCACCGGCCAGATCGAGGAGATCAACTATAACCTCGATCAGATGAAGCGCCGGCTCGACACCTTGTCGAGCGACGTCGATCAGCGTCTGACCGCGCTCGAGCATGGCAATGCCGCTCCCGGCCAGCCGCCGCTCGTGGGCGCGGCGCCCCCCGGCCAGCCTCCCCGCCCATTGGCCGGCGGTCCGCCGCCGGGCACAGGCGCCACGCCGGGTCAGCCGGCGGGTCAATCGGGAGTCCTGGGCCAGCTGCCAGTCGGCACTCAGCAAGCCGCCGCGCCGGCTGCAGCCGGCGCGGCGGCCGGCACGCTTCCCAGCGGTTCGCCGCAGGACCAATATAATTACGCCTTCGGCTTGCTCCGCCAGGCGAACTACCCGGCGGCCGAGCAGGCGCTCCGCTCCTTCATCCAGCGCTACCCCAATGATCCGCTCGCCGGCAACGCCCAATACTGGCTCGGCGAGACCTATTATGTGCGCAAGGACTACAGCAACGCCGCCGCCGTCTTCGCCGAGGGCTATCAGAAATATCCGAAGGGCGGCAAAGCGGCGGACAATCTGCTGAAGCTCGGCATGGCGCTTGGCCAGCTCGGCCAGAAGGCCGATGCCTGCCGCGCCTTCGCCCGGCTCGACCGCGACTTCCCGACGGCACCGGCGACGATCAAGGACCGCGCCGGCGAGGAAAAGAAGCAGCTCGGCTGCTCGTAGTGGTATGAGCGCGCCCGGGCCGACCGCCGGGGCCGATGTGGCATCCCCCCTCGGCGACGCGGAATTTGCGGCGCTCATGGCCGGCTTCGCACCGTTCGAGCCGGCACCGCGGCTCGCGGTTGCCGTTTCCGGCGGGGCCGACAGCATGGCGCTGGTCTTGCTGGCGGCGGCCTGGGCTACGGC
>JASHUO010000143.1 GCA_030039975.1 Alphaproteobacteria bacterium | reverse complement strand
TGCGCGCAGCTTTTGGGGCCGGCCTTGCGCCGCTCCTCCGGGGTCAACACCGTGGTGATGTAGCCCATGTTCGAGATCGAAGGCTCGACCACCGCGGCGTAGCCGATGCCGTAGAGCCGCCCTTCCGCCCGCGCCGCATCGCGCCGGCGCTGCAGCTCGGCGAGCTCGCCTTCGGCAACGGCACTGTCGACCGCGCGCGCGAAATCGCCGGAATCGAGCACCGCGCCGGCAGGGCAGCGATAGGGAAAGGCTTCGGTCGGCACGAGATTGCGGCGGATGACGTCGAGCGGATCGAGCCTCAGCGCCGCGGCGATGTGCTGCATCAGCCGCTCGAGCGCGAAATAGACCTGCGGGCCGCCGAAGCCGCGCACCAAACCGGTCGGCGTCTTGTTGGTGAGGACGATGCGGTTGCGGATGGCGAGATGCCGCGCCTTGTAGGCGCCGGTCATGTTGCCATGCATGCGATAGATCGTCGCCGGCTCGGGCGCGCGCAGATAGGCGCCGCAATCCTCGAGCTGATCCCAGCGCAGCGCCAGCATCTCGCCGGTGGCGCTCACCGCCGCTTCGATGGTGGTGACGCGGTTCGTCGCCGAGGTGGCGGCAGCGAGATGCTCGAGCCGGTCCTCGATCCATTTCACCGGCCGCCCCGCTTTGCGCGCGGCGATGCTCATCAGCACGACATAGGGAAAGACCGACTGCTTCACGCCGAAGCTGCCGCCGGAGTCGGGCGGCGATTTGAGACGGAGCCGGTTGGCCGGTACTTTCAGCGCCAGCGCCATGACGGGATGCATGGCGAACGGCCCCATGAAGCTCGACGTCACTTCATAAGCGTCCTCGGCGGCGTGGTATTGGGCAATGACGCCGAGACATTCGATCGGCGTCACCGCGTTGCGCGGGTAGTCGATGGTGACGGCGATGCGATGCGATGCTGCGGCGAAAGCCGCATCGGGGTCGCCATAGCGGAAGCTGCGATCGCTGACGACATTGCTGCCGACGGCCGGATGCAGCAGCGGCGCATCGTGGGCGGCGGCGGCGCGCGGATCGACAATGGCAGGCAGCGGCTCGTAGTCTACTTTGATGCGGTCGAGCGCGTCTTCGGCGCGGTAGCGATCCGCCGCAAGCACGACGGCGACGGGCTCGCCGACATAGCGCACGCGATCGACGGCGAGGCACCAATGCTCCATCGGCTGCTTGACGCCGACGGTGAAGGGCCGCGTCCAGCGCTTGACATCGTCGCGCGTCACCACCGCCGCGATGCCGGGCAGGGCGAGCGCCGCCGCGGCGTCGATGGCACGCAGCTCGGCATGGGCATGCGGCGAGCGCAGCACCGCCGCCTGCAGCGTCCCCGCGGCCACCGGCAGATCGTCGATGAAGCGGCCGGCGCCCATCAGCAGCGCCGCATCCTCGAGGCGCTCGAGGGGTTGGCCGACCCAAGGCGTGGTGCCGCTTGCTTCCGCCCTCACCCCTCGCCCTCCCGGCGCTGCGCGCCGGGCCCCTCCCTCTCCCGCAAGGGGAGAGGGGGTGACGCGCTCTTTTCATAACAGCGCATCGGCGGTGGGGCCGCAATGATCAGAGGAACAGCGTCTCGGACTCGACGCCGAGGAGATATTTGCCCACGGTCTCGTAATGCGAGCGGCGGCCCTGGAGCTGTTGCGAGACGGCGTTGACGTCGCGCAAGCGGCGCTCGAAGCCGTTGCTGGCGAAGACCGAGGTGGTACCGACGGCGTTGTAGGCATCGCTCGCGATCGCCCGCGCCTCGCGGATGCAGTGCGTTGCGGCGAGGCGGATCGACATGCGGTCGTCGATGGTGAGCTCGCCGTGCTGCGCCGAGCGCCAGGCCGCCTCGAGCGTGCCGAGGATATAGTGACGCGCCGAGCGCAGCCGCGCTTCGAGCTCGGCAATTTCGGTCTGCGTTACCGCGTTGAGCCGCATCGCCGATTTGTAGCCGCGCGGCGTCTTCTCATTGGCGGTGGCGATGAAAGCATCGAGCATGCCGCGGGCGATGCCGAGCGCGACGCAGGCAAAGCCGCTGGCATAAAGCTGATCGGTGCGGAAGTGATAGAGCGGTCCCTGCTGGCGCCGCTCGCCGGGAGCGTCGCGGTTGAGGCTGAAGGCGTCGGGGACGAAGAGATCGGTCACCGAATACATGTCGCTGCCGGTGCCGTTGAGGCCGATGACGTCCCAGATATCGGTCCAGGTCACCTTGGCGGCCGGGAAGAGCAAGGTCCGCGGCAGCGGCGCGCCGTTGGCGCCGCGGCGCGGCGTGCCGTCGGCATCGGCGGCGACGCAATGCGCGCCGATCCAGGTGGCGTGATGGCCGCCGCTCGCAAAGGACCAGGAGCCGGTGACCCGCCAGCCGCCCTCGACCGCGATCGCCTTGATCGGCGGGCCGGCGCCCCAGGCGAGAACGCCGCGCCGATCACCCCAGATCTCGCGCGCCGAAGCCGGCGGCAGATAGGCCGAGGCGACGGCGCAGACGCTGGTCTGGCCGAGACACCAGGCGGTGCTGGCGTCGTGCCGCGCGATCTCTTCCAGCACCTGCACGAAGCTCGGCGGATCGAGCTCGGCGCCGCCGAAGTCGCGCGGCAGCAGCATGCGGAAGAGCCCGGCATCGAGCAGCGCTTCGACCACCGGCGGCGTCAGACGCCGGTCTCGCTCGATCGCCGCCGCCTGCTCGGTCAACAGCGGCGCCAGCGCTTTAGCCCGCGCGAGATGGTCGGAGCCGGCCGCAGCCTCCCGTGCGCTCATCGCGGGCTAATCGCCATAGGCCATCGCCCAGCGCCAATCCTCATGCCCGGCGGCGAAGCGGCGGTTGCTTTGCGCCGGGTTGCGATTGACCAGCGGCCGGGCATAGAGCGGATGCGTCATGCTGCGGATTTCGTGCTCGACGGTGTAGAGCAGCTTGCCGCTGTCGAGATCGACGATGTCCTTGAAGCGATACTGCCACTGATCGCTTTCCTCGAAGACGAGGCCGCGCTCGCGCAGCTTGCGGTGCGGACCCGAGAAATCGGCGAGGTAGACTTGGACGTGGTGGCCGTCATAAGCGGGCAGCGCGCGGTCGGTCTCGCGATAGATGAAATGCTGATGCTGGCCGACGGCGGCACGGGCGAAAGCCCCCTGCCCGTCCTCGCCGGTGTCGGCCGGCGTCGCCAGGATCTCGCGATAGAAGCGGGCAATACCGGCAGCAGTGCCCATCGGTACCTCGAATTCGACATAAGGCATGCCGAGGGTGATGCGGCCGAAGCGCACATCGGGTGTGTAGCAGCGCAGCCGGTTGCCCCAGGGCGAGGTCGCCTCGACATAGGCGTTGTGCTCGGCGAAGGAAAACTGCGTACCCTCGAGATCCTTGCGCACGCCGCCAAGCCGGCGCAGCAGCGCCTCGCGCTCCGGCAGCACCAGCCCGACATGGCCGCGCACCACCTGCGGATTGCCGGTCGGCATGTGGAACTGGCTGCGTCCGACATTGATCCACATGTTGTCGATGCCGGTCATGAGATAGGGGTCACGGGTCAAGCCCATGCCGCTGACATAGTAGATCGTCGCGATCCGCTGGTCGGGAACACGTACATTGACGTGCTCCAGCGCGATGACATTGCCGAGATCTTCGGCGGCTCGGTCGTACTGCTGCTCCATGATCGGCCTCGCTGGCTCGGGTGCCATGGGAATACCCAGTGTAAGGGCAGGCATGCCCGCTTTTCCAGCCGCTCGCGAGGGGCTAGGTTCTGCCCTGCGATTACCTCATGCCCGCGCCCCGGAGAGCGCCATGCAGTTCTCGCCGCTGGTCGGCCGTATCGCCGGCAGGGGCGCCCGCGCCTGGAGCATCCATTTCGACGCCCTGCGCCAGCGCGCCGCGGGCCGCCGGGTCATCCTGCTCACCGTTGGCGACCCCGACCAGCACGCGCCGGAAGCCGCGGTACAGGCGACGATTGCCGCACTGCAGCAAGGCCGCACCGGCTATTCGCCGATCCTCGGATTTCCCGAGCTGCGCGCCGCCATCGCCGCCCGGGTCGAGCGCCGCAGCGGCGTTGCCTGCGCGGCGGAGAATGTCGCCGTGGTGCCGGGAACCCAGGCCGGGCTCTATGCCGCGCTGCACTGCCTCGCCGGTCCGGGCGACGAGGTCGTCACCTTCGAGCCGATCTATGCGACCTATGAGGCGGTCATCGGCGCCGCCGGGGCGCGGCTCGTCACCGCGCCGCTCCGCCCCGAGACCGGCTTTCACCCCGATCTCGCGGCGCTGGCCGAAGCGGTGACGCCGCGCACGCGGGTCCTCTGGATCAACAGCCCGCACAACCCGACTGGCGCTGTCTTCACCCCGGCCGAGATCGAGGCGATCGCCGCGCTCGCCCGGCGCCACGATCTCTGGCTCCTCTCGGACGAGGTCTATGAGGATCTCGCCTTCGCCCGCCCGCATCTCAGCCCGCGCAGCCTGCCCGGCATGGCGGAGCGCACGGTGGTGGTGTCGAGCCTCTCGAAATCCCAGGCCATGCCGGGCTTTCGCCTAGGCTGGGTCGTCGGCCCGGCGGCGCTGACGGGCCACCTCTTCAACCTCCTTCTCTCCATGCTCTATGGCGGGCCGCCCTTCATCCAGCTCGGCGCGCTGGCGGTGCTCGACGGCGAGCTGACCGAAGCGGCGGCGCTGCGCGAGGATTACCGCCGCCGCGCCGCGCTCTTCGCCGGCATTCTCGCCCAAGCCCCGCGCTGCCGGGTGATCCCGCCCGAAGGCGGCATGTTCCTCCTGCTCGATGTGCGCGGCACCGGGCTTTCCGCCGAAGACTTCGCCCGCGCGCTGCTCGAGGAGGAAGGCGTGGCGAC
>JASHUO010000142.1 GCA_030039975.1 Alphaproteobacteria bacterium | reverse complement strand
AGGACGACGTCTACGGCTTTCTCCTCGAGCGGCCTTTGCCGCCGCTGGCGGCGCTGGCGCCCGAGCACGCCTTCTACATCACCGCGACCTCGAAGAGCCTCGTGCCGGGGCTGCGCGTCGGCTATGCGCATTGCCCACCCGCCTTCGTCGACGGCGTCGCCGCTGCGGTGCGCGCCATGACCTACACCGCGCCGCCGCTCATGGCGCGCATCGCCTCGCGCTGGATCGAGGATGGAACGGCGGATCGGCTCGTCCGCGAAAAGCGCGCCGAGATCGCCCGGCGGCAGCAGGTGGTGCAGCGCCTTTTCGCGCAGCAAAGCTACCGCATGGCGCCGGGCGCGGCGCATCTCTGGCTCATGCTGCCCGAGCCCTGGCACGGCGAGGCATTTGCCGCCGCCGCCCGGCAGCGCGGCGTCGCCATTGCCCCCGCCGCCGCCTTTGCCGTCGGACGCCAGACGCCGCGCGCCGCCCGCATCTGCATCGGCACGCCGCCCAGCCTCGCCGCGTTGGAGCGCGGCCTCACCCGCCTCGCCGAACTGCTCGCCGCGGCGCCGGCAGCGTATTTGTCGGTGGTATAGGGGAGTGGTCAGTCGTCAGTTATCAGTTGTCAGTAGCTGATAGCTCGACTGAGAACTGACAACTGACTACTGACAACTGATCCCGAGCGGCCCCCGGCCCTTGCCGTAGCCGGGAGCGGCGGCGATGGCGCGCTGCACGAAGCCATGCGCGCGCTCGATGGCGGCGCGGAGTGCCATGCCTTGGGCAAGGCCGGTGGCGATCGCCGAAGCGAGCGTGCAGCCGGTGCCATGCGTGTGCCGCGTCGGGATGCGCCGGCTTTCCAGCACATAGCGCGCACCGGCCTCGACGACGACGTCGCGCAGGAGATCGCCGGAGAGATGGCCGCCCTTGAGCATGACGGCGCCGGCGCCGAGCGCGCGCAGCGCCTCTGCCGCCTCGATCATCGCGTCCGCCCCGGCGATGGGCCGGCCGAGCAGCACCTCGGCCTCCGGGAGGTTGGGCGTCAGCAGCGTCGCGCGCGGAATGAGCCGCGCCTTCAGCACCGCAATCGCGCCTTCATCGAGCAGCCGCGTGCCGCTCGTCGCCACCATCACGGGATCGACGACCAGCGGCACCGCCGGCGCCAGCGCGGCGAGAATGTCGGCAACGGCGGCGATCACGCCGGCATCGTGCAGCATGCCGGTCTTGACGCAATCGGCGCCGATATCGCTCAGCACGGCCACCATCGCCTGGCGCACGAAATCGGGCGGCACGGGGAAAATCGCGCTGATGCCTTGCGTGTTCTGGGCGGTGAGCGCGGTGATCGCGGTAGCGGCGTAGCCCTTGAGCGCCGTCACCGTTTTGATATCGGCCTCGATGCCCGCGCCGCCCCCGGAATCGGAGCCGGCGACGATGAGCACCCGGCCGGTCATTCGGCGGCTCTTCCCTCCGCCTCGCCGGCCGCAAGCACTGCCGCCGCGATCTCGTCGACGATCGTCGCGACCAACGTCTCGTCCTCGCCTTGCGCCATGATGCGGATCACCGGCTCGGTGCCGGATTTGCGCACGGAAAGCCGTCCGGACTTACCGAGCCGCCGCTCGCCGGCGCCGATTGCCTGCTTCACCGCCGCGCTGTCGAGCGGCGCGCCGCCGGCGAAGCGGACATTGCGGAGGAGTTGCGGCACCGGCTTGAACAGCGTGCAGACGCGGCTCGCCGGCGCTCCAGTCTCGACGATCGCCGCCAGCACCTGCAGCGCCGCCATCAGCCCGTCGCCGGTGGTGCAGGTATCGCCGAGGATGATGTGACCGGATTGCTCGCCGCCGAGATTGCTGCCGAGCTTGCGCATGGCCTCGACGACGTAGCGGTCGCCGACTGCGGTGCGGTGCAGCGCGATGCCATGCGCGGCGAGATGGCGCTCGAGCCCGAGATTCGACATGATAGTGGCGACGACGCCCGCGCCGCCGAGCCGGCCCGTGCTGCGCCAGCTCATGGCGATGAGCGCCAGCAGCTGGTCGCCATCGACCAGCTTGCCGCTTTCATCGGCGACGAGGAGCCGGTCGGCGTCGCCGTCGAGCGCGATGCCGAGATGCGCGCCGTGCTGCACGACGGCGCGCTGCATTGCCGCCGTCGCCATGGTGCCGCTGTCGCGGTTGATGTTGAGCCCGTCGGGGGAGACGCCGAGCGGCACCACCTCGGCGCCCAGCTCCCACAGCACCGTCGGCGCCACCTTGTAGGCGGCGCCATGGGCGCAGTCGATCACCACTTTGAGGCCGTCCAGCCGGAGCCGCTTTGGAAAGCTGCTCTTGACGAACTCGATATAGCGGCCGCCGGCATCGTCCAGCCGTCGGGCGCGGCCGAGTTCGTGCGGCGGCACGCGGCCATTGGTGCGGTCGAGCTCGGCTTCGATCGTCGCCTCGATCTCGTCGGAAAGCTTGTAGCCGTCGGCACCGAAGAGCTTGATGCCGTTATCCTCGAAGGGGTTGTGCGAGGCCGAGATCATCACGCCGAGATCGGCGCGCAACGAGCGCGTCAGCATGGCAATGGCCGGGGTCGGCAAGGGTCCGACCAGCACCACATCCATGCCCATGGCGATGAAGCCCGCGGTGAGCGCCGGCTCGACCATATAGCCCGAAAGACGCGTATCCTTGCCGATCACCACGAGATGCCGGTGGTCGCCGCGCCGGAGGCAGCGCCCGGCGGCCATCGCCACCTTGAGCGCGGTCTCGGCGGTCATCGGTTCGCTATTGGCGGTGCCGCGGATCCCGTCGGTGCCGAAGAGCTTGCGCGTCATCCCTGCCCTCGAAGCAATCTTGCAATACCGCCCGTTATACCCCAGGCGAAGCGCCCCAAGAAGCGCGGCGGTGTACCGCGGGTTGGCGCTATCCGGCGGCAAAGGCGACTTGCACCCTTTCTCATATGAGACTATCTTCTTTCTCATATGAGACGGAGCGGGCAATGACCGCGACTTTCGAAGACGTCGCCGGACTTCTCGGGCTCAAGGGCCGCACCGACCGACCGACTTCGCCGCTGGAGATCATCGAGCGGATTGAGAGAGGGCTGCCGATCGCGGCGCTCGACCGCGTCTCCCATTTCGTCGCACCAAGCGACGCAAATTTCAAATACCTGATCATTTCCCGAGCGACCTTTGCACGGCGAAAGAAGCAGCATGAGAAGCTGTCGGCCGATGAGAGCGACCGTGTGGTTCGTCTGGCCAAGGTTTGGGGGATCGCGCGCGACGTTTGGGGCAGCGATGAAGAGGCCAGAGCCTTTCTGTTCCGTTCTCACATGATGCTGGAAGGCCGTCGCCCGGTCGACCTTGTGCTTGCGACGGACATGGGAGCGCGACTGGTCGAGGATATTCTCGGGCGACTGAAATACGGCTCCGCCGCTTGACGGCGCAGACGCTCGACCGCGTCATCCGCTGCTACCGCATCGGCGATCCGACCGGAACCTATCCCATTTTCGATGCGTCGGGCTCAAAGCTCTACCCGGGGCGCTGGAACACGCCGGCAAGCCCGATGATCTATACCAGTGAACATTACTCGACGGCGATGCTGGAAAAGCTTGCGCATGGCAGCGGCAGACTGCCCCCGAACCAGCATTTCATCGAGGTCACCATCCCCAACGGCGTGTCCTATGAGGTGCTGACCCCTGCGCGTCTTCCCGGCTGGGACCACATCGCCGGCGCAGCGTCAAAAGCCTATGGCGAAGCATGGCAACAGTCGAAGCGGTCGCTGCTGCTTTTCGTGCCGAGTGTCGTCGCGCGCTTGGAGAAAAACATCCTCATCAACTCCGACCATTCGGAATTTCCCAAGATCACTTACAGCCTGCATCAGCCCGTGTGGTGGGACGCGCGGCTTTTCGCCGCGATGCCGTGAGGCCGCCGCTCTTCATCGCCACGAGGAAATCCGAAAGCGCGACCCAACCCTCAATCGGCACTGCCGGCGATCGCGGCGTGTAGCGCCAGCGCCTGGCGGGTCTCGGCGACGTCGTGAACGCGCAGGATCTGCACGCCCTGCGCGGCCGCAGCGAGCGCCACCGCGAGCGAGCCGCCGAGGCGTTGCCGCGGGCCGCCGCCGCCGAGCCGGCCGATGAAGGATTTGCGCGACGCCCCGAGCAGGACGGCGCAGCCGGTGCCGTGGAAGAGCGCGAGCCGCGCCAGCAAGGCGAGGTTGTGCGCATCGTTCTTGCCGAAGCCGATGCCGGGATCGACTGCGATCCGTTCGCTCGGGATGCCGGCGGCGAGGCAGGCGGCGATGCGGGTTTCGAGGAAATCGAAGACGTCGAGCGTCACTTCGTCATAGCGCGGATCGACCTGCATGGTGCGGGGATCGCCAGCCATATGCATCAGCACCAGCGCCGCACCGCTGGCGGCAGCGATGGCGAGGCTCTCCGCATCGCCGGCCAGCGCCGTGACGTCATTGACGATGCGGGCGCCAGCGGCGAGGGCCGCTTTCATCACCGCCGCGCGGCGCGTGTCGATGGAAACGGTGATGCCGTCTGCGGCAAGACGCCGGACCACGGGCTCGATGCGGCGCAGCTCTTCTTCCGGGCTCACCGGCTCGGCGCCGGGCCGGGTCGATTCGCCGCCGACATCGACGATATCGGCGCCTGCCGCCGCGAGCGCCCGCCCCTGCGCGGCGGCGCGCTCGGGATCGATGAAATCGCCGCCATCGCTGAAGCTGTCCGGGGTGACGTTGAGCACGCCCATGAGCCGTGGCCGGTCGAGGCGAAGCCCCGCCCAGTCGCGGCGCGGCGCGGCGAGCGCGGCGAGCCCGGCAGCGATTTCGTCCTGGCGCGGCCTCCCCTGCTCCGCCGCCCAGCGCTGCAGCTCGCCGATCGGGCCTTGAACCGCGACGGCGCCGTCGGCGCGCCGCGCCCGTGCCTCGATCCCCGTAAACGCGACGGGACCGCCGGCAAGCGGCAAAGCGAGGCCTTGGGCAAGCGCCGCGGCCGCCGCGGGACCTTCGAGGAAAGACACCGGGCAGAGCCGCACCGGC
>JASHUO010000141.1 GCA_030039975.1 Alphaproteobacteria bacterium | reverse complement strand
CCGCGATTGCGCCAGGTGCGGGGTTGGTTCACACTCGACCGACGCACCCAAAAATCACGGCCGCCCAACGGCGAGACCAGGCACAGGAGGAGGTCCGCAATGCACGCGATCCGCATCGATCGAACGAAGCCGCTCGCCGAGGAGCCGCGCTCCGGCCATAACCGCTATCATCCGGAGATCCCGCCGGCGCTCGAAATCGGCGAAGGCGAAGAGGTCGTGCTCGAAACGCGCGATGCGCTCGACGGGCAGATCAAGCCGGGCGCGACCGTCGCCGATTTCGCCGCGCTCAATGTCGGTGCCGTCCATCCGCTGACCGGCCCGGTCTTCGTCAAAGGTGCCAAGCCGGGCGATCTGCTCGAGATCGAGTTCCTCGACATCGCACCACAGCCGACGGCGTTCAGCGCGATCATGCCGGGATTGGGCTTCCTGCGCGATGTCATGACGGAACCGTTCCTGGTGCACTGGAAAATCCGGGAGGGCTGGGCGACGTCGGAGCAGATCCCGGGTGTCCGGATTCCGGGCGCGCCTTTCATGGGCGTCACCGCCACCGCCCCTTCGGCGCAGAAGCTCAAGGAATGGACGGCCCGCGAGCAGCGCGTCATCGACAAAGGCGGCATGGCGCTGCCGCCCGACCCGGCGGGCGCGGTGCCGGCGGGCCCCTGCGCGCTCACCGGTCTCAGGACGCTGCCGCCGCGCGAGAATGGCGGCAATTTCGACGTGAAGCAGCTGACCAAAGGCGCGAAGCTCTACCTTCCCGTCTTCCAGGAGGGCGCGCTCTTCTCCACCGGCGATGCGCATTTCGCGCAAGGCGATGGCGAGGTCTGCGTCACCGCGGTCGAGATGGGTGCCACGGTCGCGGTGCGCTTCCGCGTGCAGAAAGGCGGCGCGGCGGCGCGCAAATTCATGGCGCCGGTGTTCACGCGGCAGAGCTATTTCGCCGATCCCAAAGTCGCGGCGCCCGAGCGCTTCCTCGGCGTCATGGGCATGCCGATCAATGCCGCGGGCGAGATCGAGGCCGAGAACCTGACGCTGGCCTGCCGCAACGCGGTGCTCAACATGATCGAATTGCTGCAGGAGCGCGGCTTCAGCCGGTCGCAGGCCTATGTCATCTGCAGCGTCGCCGTGGATCTGCGCATCTCGAATGTCGTCGATGTGCCGAACTATGTCGTGTCCGCGCTGCTGCCGGAGGTCATCTTCGGCGATTGACGTCAGGAATGATTGTGGTTGTGCGGATCGTCCTCGAGCGGCTTGTGCCCTGAGCGCTGCCGGAGCGGCTTTGCCGCATGGGCAAGGTTGACGGCGGTGTTGATCAGGGTGATATGAGAGAAGGCTTGCGGGAAGTTGCCGACGAGGCGCTTCGCCCGGGAATCGTATTCCTCCGACAGCAGCCCGACATCGTTCACCAGCCCCAGGAGCTGCTTGAACAGCCGGCGCGCCGCCCGCCGGCGGCCGAGCAGGACGAGATTGTCCACCAGCCAGAAGCTGCAGGCGAGGAAAGCGCCCTCGCTCCCGGGCAGGCCGTCCACGGCGCCGCGCGTATCGTAGCGGCGCACGAAGCCGTCCGTGGTGAGATGATGTTCGATCGCCTCGACCGTGCTGCGGACGCGCGGATCGGTCGGCGGCAGGAAGCCGACCAGCGGCAGCAGCAGCACGCTCGCATCGAGTTGGGTCGAGCCATAGGCCTGCGCAAAGGCCTTGATCTCGGGGTTGAACGCCTCGCGACAGACCTCGTCGTGAATCGTCGAACGAATGGCGCGCCAACGGTCGACCGGTCCCTCGAGGCCGAACTCTTCACAGTTCTTGATCGCCCGATCGAACGCGACCCATGCCATCGCCTTCGAGTAGGTGAAATGCTGCGGGCCGCCGCGCACCTCCCAAATGCCCTCATCGGGCTGGTGCCAGATCACCTCCAAGTGATCGATGAGGGCGCGCTGCAGGTCCCAGCCCGCGGCGCTGCCGGCGAGGCCGCTGCGGCGCGCGTGATAGAGCGCGTCCATCACCTCGCCGAAAATGTCGAGCTGAAGCTGCTGCGCGGCGGCATTGCCGATGCGCACCGGCTTTGCCCCCTCATAGCCGGGCAGCCACGGCACTTCCCATTCGGTCAGGCGCCGCTCGCCGGCGATGCCATACATGATCTGCAGCTGCGACGGGCTGCCGGCGGCGGCGCGCAGCAGCCACTCGGTCCAGTCCCGCGCTTCCTCGTAATAGCCGCAATTCATCAGCGCCAGCAGGGTCAGCGTGGTGTCGCGCAGCCAGCAATAGCGGTAGTCCCAGTTGCGCGGTCCGCCGAGCTGCTCGGGCAGCGATGTCGTCGGCGCGGCGACTATGCCGCCGGTCGGCCGGAAGGTCAGCGCCTTCAAGGTGATGAGGGAACGGCGCACGGCCGGCGTCCATTCGCCGAGATCGACGCAGCGGCCCGACCATTGGTGCCAGAATTTCTCGGTCTGCGTCAGCGCGGTCATGGCATCCAGGGCCGGCGGCGGCGGCAGATGCGAGGGCGAATAGGTCAAGACGAAGGGCACGGTCTGCCCATGCGACACGACGAACTCGCCGACGGTCTTGAGATCCTTGCCGCGCAGGGCGACCGGCGTGCGCAGAACGACCATGTCGGGCCCGACGACCGCGCGCATGGAATCATCCGCCAGGCGCGTCACCCAGGGCACCAGCGCGCCATAATCGAAGCGAAGAACCAGCTCGACATGCATTGCGACGCGGCCGCGCTTGCCGACGACCAGCCGGACGATGTTGGAAGTGTCGTCGCGCAACGGCATGAAATCGATAAGGGTGACCTCGCCCTCGGCGGTCGTGAACGTGGTCTCCAGGATCAGAGTGTCGTCGCGGTACTGCCGCGTCGCGCGCGCGTTGGCATCCGCCGGGGCGATCAGCCAGCGTCCATGCTCGGGCTCGCCGAGGAGCGCGGCGAAACAGGCGCCGCTGTCGAAGCGGGGCCAGCACAGCCAGTCGATCGAGCCGTCCCGCGCCACCAGCGCGGCGGTCTCGCAATCGCCGATCAGGGCATAGTCTTCCAGTCTTTGCGGCATCCTCGCGCTCCCCACGCTGGCCAGCCCAATCGCATGTCACTGCGTCCGCGGCAGGACAAGGTTCACCACAGAGGCAGAGAGGCAATGAGGAAAGGAGCTTCGACGCGCGTCGCGCGCCAATGTCCTTGAACTTCTCACCGTCTCATTGCCTCTGTGGTCCGTCTTTAAAAATCCCGTCAGGTCGCTCCGGTGAATTCATATGCGACAACCCGGCGATACTGGCCAGCCCATCTCGTTCGATGTTTCGCGCACCGGCGCCTCGGCGCGCAGCCCGGCCAGCACGGGACAAGGATCCCGCCAGAACGCGTCGACGTCGATGTCAACGGAGGGTGCGGTGCCGATCGCCGGTCCCCTTCGCCGGAGGGTGTCGAAGAGCGCCGTTACTCGGCGGCGCGCGCGCCCACTTCCTCAGCGATCATGCGCTCCATGAAGCGGCGCATGGTCATGCGGTTGGCGTCTGCGGCGATGTCGACGAGGCCCGCCTCGCCGAGCTCGGTCATGCGCGCCTGCTGCGCCTCGACCATCTCCTTGTCCTCGACGAAAGTCGGCGCGATCTCGCTATAGAGCTGCTCGGTCGCCGCCGGTTCGTTCTGGCGATAGCCATTGGCGCAAGACCAGAAATAGAAGCACGAGGTCTCGGTCTCGGGCGTCAAGCCGTGGAACAGGCGGAACTGGAAGCCGCCCTCGCGCTTGCCCTCGTAAGCGCCGGTGCCGACATCGGCGGCGCCGGTCCATTGCAGCACCGAGCTGGGCGCGACCCATTCGAATTCCTGCCAGCGATCGACCCGGCCGGTGAAGCCCGCCGCTTTCACATAAGTCGGCGGCGGCACCGAGTTGCGCAGCCAGCGGGTGAATTTGATGCCGGTGGATGTGCGCGTGGTTTTCATCTCGGCGCCGACATGCGCCGCGGGATTGCCGCCCACCGTCTTGGCGTGGAGATAGCCCAAATGCGTCAGGTCCATGAGATTGTCGACCATCAGCATGTAATTGCCCTTGATCGGGTAGCAGGCGTGCTTGTTGGGCCAATGGGCGCGGTCGTTGTGGTAGGGGAAGTCGAGGATCTTGCCCGGATCGGCGCGCCCTGCCTCGCCCATCCAGAGCCACACCAGCTGATCCTTCTCGACGACGGGATAGCTGCGCACGCGCGCGTCGTCGGGAATGCGGCTCTGCCCGGGAATCGCGACGCATTTGCCGCTGCCATCGAAGATCAGCCCGTGATAGCCGCATTGGAGCCCGGTCGCGACCAGAGTGCCCTGCGACAGCGGCGCCGAGCGGTGGCAGCAGCGGTCCGTCAGCGCGGCGGCGGCGCCGTTGCTGTCGCGGAAGAGCACGATGGGCTCGTTGCAGACGCGGCGGCCGAGCGGCTTCTCCCCGAGCTCATCGGCCCAAGCGGCAATATACCAGGCGTTGCGAAGAAACATGGCAGGTCTCCCGCGCCGGCGATTTGCGCAAAGTGTAAAGCCGAACGGGCGGGGAGGGAAAGCTATTCCCGCTCGGCGGCGGGTGCCCTGAGCCGTATCCGCCGGTATGTCTCAAGTTTCGCCTTGCCCGCGAAAGCGGGCATCCAGGAGCTTCAGCTCCGGCGAGCGGAGCCTATGGCTCTGGGTCCCCGCTTTCGCGGGGACGGCGGAAAAGCTGTTGGGATCGCGGTGTTTCTCGAGATGTATTCAGGGCTTTCCAGAACCCGCCGCGGGTTCCAACCACACCGTCATTCCCTGCTGCAAGGCCGGCGATGGGGCGGCGGGGTCGGCGCGGATGAGGAAGGTGTTGAGATCGTAATCGCCGACGGCGCGCGCAGCGCGCCAGGTCGCGAACTCGCCGCGCGGCAGGATTTCGGTGATCCGGGCGGCAACGCGGTCTTTGCCGCCGGGGAGCAGAAGCTCGACCGGCGCGCCAATCCGGAGCGCTCCGAGTTGATCCTCGCGCAGGTTGAAGCTCGCCCAGCGTTCGGCCATCGGCCGCAGGGTCATCACGGTTTGACCCGGAATGATGGCCTCGCCGGGCTCGGCGACGAGCACGGCGATGGTGCCGTCCTGGGGCGCGCGAAGCTGCAATTTGG
>JASHUO010000140.1 GCA_030039975.1 Alphaproteobacteria bacterium | reverse complement strand
ACCGCCAGGCGGACGCGGTCGACATGCTCGGAGAGCGGTACGATGCGCGCCTGGCGCAGGAATTTTGGACTAGCGGCCTCGAGAACCGGAGCGTCCGGAAAATCCTTCACCGTCGCCACGGCGAGACCGAGCTCGCGCGCCGCCGCCGCGACCACATCGTGCTCACGCGCGAGCGCAAGCTTGGCGAGGACCGTATCGACTCGCTCGTCGCTCGACGCAGCGAGCCGCAAGGCGCGCTCTCCGGCGGCGGGGTCGAGCGCTCCGGTGGCGACGAGCCGTTTGACCAGCGCTCGCTCGAAGGCGCCGCGGTCGCGCAGCGCCGCGGACGCGCCATAGCCCGCCCCTTCCATGGCCGCCTTCTACTTGAGACAGGGAGATAAGATGCTTTGCTCGCCGTGCGATGATCGTATCCGACTTCGGTGAATGATCTGTGTCACATCGGTCGCGCGAGATGCGAGGGCAGGGAGCGCAACCAACTCGATAAATCGACAACGGCGCTTGCCGGGCAGCCTGGCGATGAGCCCGGTCGGTATGGTTTCCGCGGGTGGCGCCCATCGCTATAGTGGCGGCGCGTCAAGCGTGGGAGGAAGCGAATGGTTGACGTCCGTCCCTATCGCCGTGAACATCCCGGCAACCATCCGCCTTATCTCTATCCCGATTACGCCAGCACCGTGAAGCGGGCGCCGGTGCGCCGGCCCATCCGTCTCGACCATACTTTGACCGAGACCACGGGTCCGGTCTTTGCCGGCGGCTGGGCCGGCCCGAGTCTCGCCGATCTGACACGGGTGGGTGCGGGCGAGCCGATCGGCGAGCGCATCATCGTCGCCGGCCGCGTGCTCGACGAGGATGGCCGCCCGGTTCCGGACACCTTGCTCGAGCTCTGGCAGGCCAATTCCGCCGGCCGCTATCTCCATGACGCCGACCGGCACGATGCGCCGCTCGATCCCAACTTCACCGGCAAGGGCCATGTGCTGACCGATGCCGAAGGGCGCTATCGCTTCCTCACGGTGAAGCCCGGTGCTTATCCCTGGCGCAACACTCATAATGCCTGGCGGCCGCAGCACCTGCACTTCTCCGTCTTCGGTCCCGCCTTCGCCACGCGGCTGGTGACGCAGGTGTATTTCCCCGGCGACCCGCTGCTGCCGCTCGATCCCATCTTCAACAGCACCGCCGACGAGACCGCGCGCCGGCGACTCGTCTCGGTCTACGATCCCGATCTCAGCGAAGCGGAATATGCGCTCGGCTACCGCTTCGACCTTGTGCTGCGTGGCCGCGGCGCCACGCCGATGGAGAAGTGAGATGAAGCTCGTGCCGACGGCCTCGCAGACGGTTGGGCCGTTCTTCCATGTCGGCCTCGCCCGGCCGGAGCTCGCCGACCTCACCCAGGGCGGCAAGGCGTTGGGCGAGCGGATCATCATCGAAGGCCAAGTGCGCGACGGTGACGGCGTCGGCATTCCCGACGCGATGCTCGAGCTCTGGCAGGCCAACGCCGCCGGCAAGTACCGGCATCCCGAGGATCCGCAGGAGAAGTCCGTCGATGCCAATTTCGTCGGCTTTGGCCGCGCTTTCACCGACAGGGAGGGGCGCTATCGCTTCACCACGGTGCGGCCAGGCGCGGTCCCCGGCCGCGGCAATGCGCTGCAGGCGCCGCACATCGCCATGACGATCTTCGCGCGCGGCCTGTTGAAGCATCTGACGACGCGGCTTTACTTCGCCGATCTGGCGCAGGCGAACGATGCCGACCCGCTGCTGAGCGGCATCGAGGACGCTGCGGCGCGCCGCACGCTTCTGGCGCAGCCCGTGAATGGCGCGCCCGCGACCTACCGCTTCGACGTCGTCTTGCAGGGCGAAGGCGAGACCGCGTTTTTCGACATCTGACCGGAGCCTCGGCGCGATGAGCGTCAATCCCGCGGATTCAACCGTCTTCGGCGGCCTCTTCGGCAGCGATGCCATGCGCGCCGTGTTCTCCGACGAAGGCTTCGTGCAGAAGATGCTCGATGTCGAAGCGGCGCTGGCGCGGGTCGAGGCGCGGCTCGGCCTCATCCCCGCGGCATCGGCCGATGCCATCACGGCCGCGGCGAGGCTCGAGCGCATCTCGCTCGCCGAGATCGGCAAGAGCGCGCGCAATGTCGGCTATCCCGTCGTCGGGCTGGTGAAGGCGCTCGGCCGCGCCGCGGGCGGCGAGGCCTCGCGCCATGTGCATTGGGGCGCCACGACGCAGGACATCATGGACAGCGCGGTGGTGCTGCAGATGCGCGACGGGCTGGCGCTGGTCGAGGCGAGCCTCCGCCGCGTCATCGCCGGCCTCGCCGATCAGGCGCAGCGCCATCGCGGCACGGTGATGGCGGGGCGCACGCATCTCCAGCACGCGCTGCCGATCACCTTCGGCTACAAGGTCGCGGTCTGGCTCGCGCCGCTGGTCGATCATCTTGCGCGGCTCGCGGAGCTGCGGCCGCGCCTGCTCACGGCGCAGTTCGGCGGCGCCGTCGGCACGCTCGCCTCGCTCGGCGCCAAGGGGAGGGCAGTGTCGGAAGGGCTCGCGGCCGAGCTCGGCCTCGCCGCGCCCGCCGCGCCCTGGCATGTCGACCGTGCGCGCGTC
>JASHUO010000139.1 GCA_030039975.1 Alphaproteobacteria bacterium | reverse complement strand
TCGTCGGCGCGCTGGTCGAGCGCCAGCACGCGGAGATCGGTGAGCACCGTCTCGCTGGCGTGGTGCTGGTTCTGGGCGCTGTTCGCGTTGGGATCGTTGGGGTCGGCCTCGGTCAGAGCCAGCGTCGCGATCAGGTCGACATGGTCGCCGGGGAAGACGAAGCCGGCATTCGCCTCGGATGGGGTGAGCGGCACCGTCACCGCGCGATAACCTGGCCGCAGCACGGCGGCGAGGAAGCCACGGTCGCCCGGGCGCACGACGCGGTCATCGGTGATCGGCTCGCCGTCGCCGATGGCGCTGCGCACGATGGCGCCGACGTAATCCTCGAGCTGATGGTCGCCGGAGACGATATAGCTCTTGGCGACGCCGTTATCGGGCCAGGCCTGCCAGCGCAGATTCTCGGGCCGGAGGAATTCCCCGGCATGGAGATCACCTTGCGCCACGAGCACCATCTTTTCGGGCTTCGGCAGCGGCGCCGGCGCTTTCGCCTGGACGACCTGGGCGCCGCGCTCGGCGGCGAGCCAGGCGCGGCCGAGGAAGATCGTCGCGCCGGCCGCGACAAGGGCGATGAGGATGAAGATGATGCGGCGGGGCGACATCGTGGCCTCCCGTGGTCAGGACGCGAAGCGGGTGAGGGCGACGGCGACACCGCCTGTGGCGATGGCGACGCCGAAAGGAATCGGCTGCTGCAACCGGCTGCGGAAATCGCCGAGCGCCGGTGTCCCTGGTCGCGCCGGCATGAGGCGGCCGAGCGGCGAGAGATGCGCCAGCGCCAGGGCGCCGCCGGCCAGCGAGGTCACCATCAGCAAGAGCGGAAGCTGCTCGAAGCCCGACCAGAGCGCGGCCGCCGCCAGCAGCTTGACGTCGCCGCCGCCAAGCATGCCGCGGTCGAAGAGCAGAACGCCGATCGCCAGCATCAGCGCCGCCACCGCGGCGCCGTAGTACCAGACCGGCGCCGGCTTGCCGATCGCATAGAAGGCGAAAGCGAGCGCGACCGCAGCGGGATAGCGGTGCGGGATGAGGTAGGTGGTGGCATCGGTGATCGCCGCAGCGACGAACGTCACCGTGACGGCGAAGATGGCGATCCAGTCCAGAAGATGAGTGGCGTCAGGCATGATCTTCTCCGATGCATCCCGCCGTCGGGAGACAATTCGCCGGCGAGGGCCGGATTGTCTCTCCAGGGGTGCTGCGTTGCGCTGGCTCCCGCTTGGCGGAATGATCGTGAACCGTCTATGGGCTAGCCGGCGCTGGCTACGCCTGTGGCGGCGCTGGTGGACGCACAGGTCGTGATAAGCTTGCGCATGGCATTCATGCCTCCTCGGTCAGCAAAGAGCGACGCGAGGAGTTTGGTTCGGAACCCTTAATGCAACATTAATCAGGAAGAATTAATGGATAGAACTTCCAGTTAATACAGAGAAGTAAACACGCTATTACTGGAGACATAGCGGATGAATTCCTTAGTTAATTTTTCGAATATTTTATCCAATCGCGGCGGGTATGGCCGATGGCGGGTGGCGCGCCTGCACCTGTGCCTAGCCGGTATCGCCATGCTGGGCCTTGTGCATTCCGCCGAGGCGGCCGAACCTGAAGCCGGTACCACCGCGCCCGCGTCGCCCTCGCCGAGCGCAGCGCCGCCGCCCGTGCGCGAATACACGGATGGGGACGGACGCCTGTGTCGCGTCTATGAGCGGCAGGTCGTCATCGAGGGCGCGCCTCAGACGGCCTACGCGACGGTGTGCCGCGAGGCGGATGGCCGCTGGGTGCTATCGCGTTGAGTAGGCGGTGCTTGCAATTTATGCGGCATATTGCCGCATATTTTGCCTTTGACCCCTCTATTAACCAATTATTTCTGTCTTTGTCCTGGCGGGTCAAGTATGCGCGAAGGCGGGACAAGCTTTCGACCGCTCTTGCCTTGAAAAAGACGCGGATCTTCCTGCCGAAAACTTTTCTCTGCGGGAAAAGCATGGTAACGTCCCGGTGTCAGCGTGCTACCGAGCCTCGCTCGCGGCACGCGACGGCCACCCCTAAACCCGGTGCGAGCAAGAGTCCTCCCAGATCTAGGAGCATGTTATGAAGGCGCTGATTACCGCGTTTGCCCTGCTCTCGTTTGTCGCGGCGTCGACTGTCCCGATGATGGCGCAGGCGCAGACCCAAACCCAGTCCCAGCCGGCGAAGCCGGCGAAGAAGGCCACCAAGAAGAAGGCCGCTACTAAGAAGACCACGAAGAAGAAGTCGGCGAAGAAGATGAAGAAGCCGAGCCAAGCCTGATCGGCACGGACGGCGAAAAGGCCTCCGGGAGAGCTCTCCCGGAGGCCTTTCGATTCAGGGGGCCCGGCCGCGCCAAGGCCCGCCGCGGCGGTCAGATCTCCCTGCCGATCGCGCGGTCGACGGACAGGCGATCACCGCCGCCAAACGCGATCGCGAGCGCCAAGAGGCCCCACAGCAGCGGGTACTCGAAGCCCTTTGCCAGCCAGAAGAAGCCGTTCGGCCAGTGCACCGCGAAGACGGCAACCGCCATCTCGACCGCGATGAGGAAGGCGACGGGCCGCGTCAGCAGGCCGATCGCCAGCAGAATGCCGCCGAAGAACTCGAGCAGCGCGATCCAGTAGGCCCAGGCGAGCGGCGCCGGCAAGCCCCATTTGACGAAGTCGGCGTTCGCGAGGCCGACGGCCCCGCCGAGAAACAGCTTGGCATAACCGTGCGGAACGAGCGTGGCGCCGACACAAAAGCGCATGAAGGAATAGCTGTAAGGCGCGAGCGATCGATAAAGCCCGGTGAGTCCGGGAATCATCGGGCGCGGTGCTGCCGTCTCATGCGTGCTCATCGGTGGCTTCCCCCGTAGAAGGCCCTCGCAGGCCAGCATTGGCTAAGGGTAGCACTGCGTCGCGGCCTCATCATCACGGGCCGCGATCACGCTTTCGTCAGGACTTCACGCAGGCAAAGGTCGCGCGTGCCGGCTGGAGCAGCGGGCAATTGCTGAGCTGAAAGTCGCGGCCGAGAGCGCGCGGCACCATGCCCGGGCCGCAACTCGCCGAAGCGAGGGCGAGCACGCGGGCAGCGGTGGTGGTCAGCGCGTTGTAGCACACGGCGACGCGGTTATCGCCGCCGGTCGCCGCGGCCGCCCGTTGCTCCGGCAAGGTGAGGGGCGGCGGCACGGTCTCGTAGGGCGGAAGGAAGCTGCTGCATTGGGCAAGCGCCAGCAGCAGGAGGAGCGGCGCAGCGCTACGCAAGGATCGCATGGTGGTCAAAGCTGACGCATGGCGCGAGCGCATGCAACTCTCCGATCAGCGCCGAGCCGGCGCCGGGCGCAGCGCCAGCGCGAGCGCTGCCACGACCAGCGCCAGCGCCACCAGCTCGGCCGTCCCGAGCCGCTCGCCGAGCAGCAGCACCGACGACACCGTGCCGATCACCGGGATGGCGAGCGTGCCGATCGAGGCGCGCGTCACCGGCAGCCGCGTCAGCACTTCGAACCAGCCCCATTGGCCGAAGATCATTCCGAAGACGATGACATAGGCGAGTGCGGCGAGGGTACCGGGATCGGTATGGGCGAGGCCCGGAAACGGTCCGGTGATGAGCGCCGCGGCGAGGATGGGCAGGCCGCCGATGCAGATCTGCCAGCCGGTCAGCGCCGCGACCGAGCCCGTCCAGCGAAAGCGCTTCATCACCACTGTCCCGATGGCCCAGCAGAGCGCGGCGAGGATCATCGATAGAGCGCCGAGCGGCGCCGCGCGGATCGCCCCGAGATCGGGCAGCAGCAGCGCGCCGATACCGGCGAGGCCCAGAACGAGCGCCGCCGCGCGACTCGGTGTCAGCGTCTCGCCCAGGAACAGCACGCCCAAGAGCGTCGCCCAGGCCGGCATGGTGTAGGCGATGATGCTGGCGCGCCCGGCCGGCATGAGCGACACGCCGTAGCCGGTGAAGAGATGCCAGAGCGTGATGTTGAAGAGGGCCGCGGCGACGACTTGCCGGAGCTCGCGCGGCGGCAGGCGAAGACGATCCCCGCGCAGCCAGGCGATCGCCAGCATCGCCGGCCCGGCGGCGAGAAGGCAGAGCGCGCGGAACTGCAGCACGGGGATGCCGGCGAGCGCCAGCTTCATCACTGGCCAGTTCAACCCCCAGCAGAGACTGGTCGCGGCCAGCAGCAGCACGGCG
>JASHUO010000012.1 GCA_030039975.1 Alphaproteobacteria bacterium | reverse complement strand
GACGCGCCGCCAGCAGGAGGCGTGGCAGCCGCTCATCGATTGGGCGACCTTGCGCTACGACGCGCCGCTCGAGGTGACGCATGGCGTGGTGCCGATCGCGCAAAGCGTGGCGACGCTGCGCGCCTTTGCCGCCGCGGTCGAGAGCTATCCGGCGTTGGAGCTCGCGGCGCTCCATCTCGCCACCAGCGCCTGCGGCTCGCTGGTGGTGGCGCTGGCGCTCATCGAAGGCCGGCTCGATGTCGACGGCGCGTTCGCCGCGGCGCAGCTCGACGAGAGCTTCGAGATCGAGCAATGGGGCGAGGATGCCGAGCAGAGCCAGCGCCGCGCCGCGCTCAAGGACGACATGGCGCTGGCGCACCGGTTTCTGGGTCTGCTTCGGGGGTAAGCCCGGCTGGGGCCGAGGACTGGCGCCCGGCGCGCACAAGTGTTATCTCCCCCCTTCCCGCTGGGGGGCAGGGAGCGACGGCAGATGCAGGAGATCCTTCAACGGCTGGAGCTGATGCGCAAGGCGGCGCGCGCCGGCGGCGGCGGCCGGCGCGTCGAGGCACAGCATGCCAAGGGCAAGCTCACCGCGCGCGAGCGGCTGGAGCTGCTGTTCGATCCCGGCTCGTTCGAAGAATGGGACATGTTCGTCGAGCATCGCTCGACCGATTTCGGCATGGCCGAGCACAAGATCCCCGGCGACGGCGTCGTCACCGGCTATGGCACGGTGAACGGGCGGCTGGTTTTCGCCTTCAGCCAGGATTTCACCGTGTTCGGCGGTGCGCTGTCCGAAGCGCATGCCGAGAAGATCTGCAAGGTGATGGACCAGGCGCTGCAGGTCGGCGCGCCGATCATCGGCCTCAACGACAGCGGCGGCGCGCGCATCCAGGAGGGCGTGGCGTCGCTGGCGGGCTATGCCGAGGTGTTTCAGCGCAACGTGCTCGCCTCGGGCGTCGTGCCGCAGCTCTCGCTGATCATGGGGCCTTGCGCCGGCGGCGCCGTCTACTCGCCGGCGATGACCGACTTCATCTTCATGGTGAAGGACAGCTCCTACATGTTCGTCACCGGTCCCGACGTGGTGAAGACGGTAACGCACGAGACGGTGACGCAGGAAGAGCTGGGCGGCGCGCTCACCCATACCGCGCGCTCCGGCGTCGCCGATCTCGCGTTCGAGAACGATGTCGAGGCGCTGCTGCAGCTGCGCCGCTTCATCGATTTCCTGCCGGCGTCGAACCGCGAGCGGCCGCCGCTGCGGCCGAGCGCCGACCCGCCCGACCGCGAGGAGCTGTCGCTCGACACGCTGATACCGGCCAATCCCAACAAGCCCTACGATATGCGCGAGCTCATCGAGAAGGTGGTCGATGAGGGCGATTTCTTCGAGCTGCAGCCGAGCTTCGCCAAGAACATCATCATCGGCTTCGCGCGGATGGAAGGCGCGACCATCGGCATCGTCGCCAACCAGCCGATGGTGCTGGCGGGCTGCCTCGACATCGACAGCGCACGCAAGGCGGCGCGCTTCGTGCGCTTCTGCGACTGCTTCTCGATCCCGATCATCACCTTCGTCGACGTGCCGGGCTTCCTGCCGGGAACGGCGCAGGAATATGGCGGCATCATCAAGCACGGCGCAAAGCTGCTCTTCGCCTTCGCCGAAGCCACCGTGCCCAAGGTGACGGTGATCACCCGCAAGGCCTATGGCGGCGCCTATGACGTCATGAGTTCGAAGCATCTGCGCGGCGACGTCAATTACGCCTGGCCCTCGGCCGAGATCGCGGTGATGGGCCCCAAGGGCGCGGTCGAGATCATCTTCCGCAGCGATCTCGGCAATGCCGACAAGATCGAAGCGCGCACCGAGGAATACCGCGAGAAATTCGCCAATCCCTTCGTCGCCGGCAGCCGCGGCTTCATCGACGACGTGATCATGCCGCATGGCACGCGCCGCCGCATCTGTCGCTCGCTCGCCATGCTGCGCGAGAAGAAGCTGACCAATCCCTGGAAGAAGCACGCGAACATACCGCTCTGAGATGAGAGACGACGAGGCCCTTCCTCACCCCCCTCCCTTCCCTCCCCCTCAAGGGGGGAGGGGCGGTTTCGCGCTCCTTCCTCTACTTCCCCCTCCCCCCTTGAGGGGGAGGGTTGGGGTGGGGGGTCGCTGAGACTGGCATGTTCAAGAAGATCCTCATCGCCAATCGCGGCGAGATCGCCTGCCGGGTGATTCGCACCGCGCGCCGCATGGGCATCAAGACCGTCGCCGTCTATTCCGAGGCCGATGCCGATGCGCTGCATCGGCGCGAAGCGGACGAAGCCGTCGCCATCGGCCCGTCGCCGGCGGCGGAGAGCTATCTGCGCATCGACCGCATCCTCGAGGCCTGCCGCAGCACCGGCGCCGAGGCCGTCCATCCCGGCTACGGCTTCCTCTCGGAGAAGGCGGACTTCGCCCGGGCGCTTGCCGACGCCGGCATCACCTTCATCGGCCCTGATGCGCGCGCCATCGCGGCGATGGGCGACAAGATCGAATCGAAGAAGCTCGCCAAAGCAGCCGGCGTCTCGACCGTGCCCGGCCATCTCGATGTCATTCAGAACGCCGACGCCGCGGTCAAGATCGCGCGCGCCGTGGGCTACCCCGTGATGATCAAGGCCTCGGCCGGCGGCGGCGGCAAGGGCATGCGCATCGCGCGCAACGACGCCGAGACGCGCGAGGGCTTCCGCTCTGCCAGCAACGAGGCGCGCTCGAGCTTCGCCGATGACCGCGTCTTCATCGAGAAATATGTCGAGGAGCCGCGGCATATCGAGATCCAGGTGCTGGGCGATGCGCATGGCCATGTGATCTATCTCGGCGAGCGCGAATGCTCGATCCAGCGCCGGCATCAGAAAGTGATCGAGGAGGCGCCGAGCCCGTTTCTCGACGCCAAGACGCGGGCCGCGATGGGCGCCGAGGCCGTGGCGCTGGCCAAGGCGGTCGGCTACCGCTCGGCCGGCACCGTCGAGTTCATCGTCGACAAGGA
>JASHUO010000138.1 GCA_030039975.1 Alphaproteobacteria bacterium | reverse complement strand
CGGAATAGCTGTCGCCCGTGGTGGCGTAGAGCATGCCACCGGCCGGATCGACGGCCGGAGAGGACCAAATCCCGGCGCCTGACGGCCCGAAGAGCTGGACGCCGAGCGGATTCTTCCGCACCGGCTTCGGCGTCTCGGGGATGCTGTAGCTCTTCCACAGCACCTTGCCTGTGGCGGCATCGAGCGCGACGATGCTGCCGCGAAAGGTGCAGCATGGGTAGTGCGGATCGGCGCCGGTCAATTCTTCGTAGGAGGTGACGGGCACATAGAGTACCCCGTCGACGAGCGTCGGAGCCCCCGTGATCATGGCCGCGGGATGGTCATCGACGTGCGTTATCCACCGCAGCTTGCCGGTGAGCGCGTCGACCGCATAGGCGTTCGCCCGGAAGTCTCCGAAATAGGCGGACCAGCCGCGGGCGTCGATGCCGATACTGATCGCGGCTCTCACCCACGCGGGGGCGGTATCGAACACCCAAAGGGTGCAGCCGGTCTTGGCGTCCAGCGAATAGATCTTGCCGTTGGCGCTGCCGATGAAGAGGCGTCCCGCGACGATCGTCGGTTGGGCGAAAGCGCGGGTGACCCCGCCGAAGCCGAACGCCCATTTCAGCTTGAGCTTCGGCACGTCCGCAGCGGCAAGCTCCGCCATGGCCGCCGGCTGGAACCGGTGCTGTGCGAGACCGGCGCCCCAGCCGTTCCAATGCGGCTCGGCAAATGCATCGGCCGGCACCGGGGGCGACTCGGCGCAGGCCGCTGCTGCTTTTGCCGCCGGCGCCGAGGTGTTTCCCAGGAACCGGCTCACCGCGTCGATCTCGGGCGCGCTGAGCGCCCGGCCTTGCGCAACCATGCTCCCGCTGGTGAGCGCCGCTTTGATCGACGCCATCGACAACTGCCGCAACGCAGAAACGTCAGGAGCGCGCATAACGCCGCCATTGTGGCATTTCGCGCAATGCGCTCTAAAAACAGCTTCGCCCGCCGCGCCCTGCGTCTCTTCGCCAAGCGCCGGACAAGAGAGCGCGTAGAGGATAAGCAGGCAAGCAACTGCTCTCATTGCCTACTCCCGCACGCCACATCATGCGACTCGTGCACAACCGCTCGGTCGCGCATGATGCCACGACCTCGGGCGGAAGTAAAAAAACAAACTGCAACCGGCGCCTGTGACCGCGTCAGGCAGCAGCACAAGCGCGTCTGGCAGCAGCACAAGCAAGTAGATAAGAATGCACGGTGATGGCCGCTTAGCGGCGGCCATCACACCTGTCCAAGCGGCGGCGCGACCCGCTCGACGTCGGGCCGTCGCGTCGCTCGAGGAGAAGCAGATGCCCGCGCGGCATCACGCCGGGTTCTACGCCGCCGCGTTCGGCACCGGGTTCCTGTTCAACGCCGTCAAACGCAACGGCGCGCCGGCAGTTCATACCTTGAAATAATCCGGCCGGCTGATGTCAGCGATCAGGCCGATCTGAGTCGGCTTCCATCCCAGCCATTGCTGCGTGAGCGCGCTTGAAGCAGCGCCATCCATTCCGGCGAACATCGCCATCGTGCCGAAATGCTGAGAGGCTTTTTCCGGCGCGATTGAAGTCACCGGCAGCTTCAGATGACGGCCCACAATCTCGGCAATGTCGCGCGCCGTCACGCCCTCGTCCGCGACAGCATGATAGCTGGTGCCGGCGAGGCCTTTCTCCAGCGCCAGTCGGTAAAGGCGCGCCACGTCCAGCCGGTGCGCCCCGGACCAGCGGTTGCCGCCATCGCCGATATAGGCGGAAACGCCTTTCTCCCGCGCGCTATTGAGAAGATAGTTGACCAGCCCGCACCTGCCGGCGCCGCCATGCACCTGGGGCAGCCGCACCGCCATGGCGCGCACGCCCCGCGCGGCAAAGGCCAACCCGGCCGCTTCGGACATACGGGGCAAGCCGGGCCTCACAGGATCCTGTTCCGTGGCGAGCCGCCCCGGCGCCACAAGCAGCGTACCGGACGTGACGATGAAAGGCTTGTTCGATCCGGCCAGCACCTCACCCATGGCATCGATGGCACGCTTATCGATCTGCCCGTTCTCTGCGAATTTCGAGAAATCGTGGATGAAGGCGAGATGGATGGTGCCATCGGTCTCCTTCGCGCCCCTGCGCAGGCTGTCGAGATCCTCGAGGGAACCGCGATGGACCTCGGCACCCAATCTCTCGAGCGCTTCGGCATTGGCGTCGGAGCGGGCAAGGCCGAGCACTTCGTGCCCGTTCGCGATCAGTTCCTTGGTCGTGGCCGTCCCGATAAATCCCGCCGCGCCGGTGATGAAGACACGCATGAGAAACACTCCCTGTTCAGACGCGCGGGATATTGGTACCTTATCCATCCGGGTAAAGTAGTGAGATTATACAGGTATAATGGCTAACAGGATGACGGACGCGAACCCGCTTGGGAGCTATCTGAAGGACCGCCGCGCCAAGCTCGATCCTGCGACGTTCGGCTTTTCGCTGCAGCGGCGGCGCACGCCGGGCCTTCGCCGAGAGGAAGTGGCGCAGCGCGCCAATGTGAGCGCCACCTGGTACACCTGGCTCGAGCAGGGGCGCGGCGGCGCACCCTCCGCCGACGTGCTGGACCGCATCGCCCGCGCCATGATGCTGACCGATGTGGAACGCGAGCATTTATTTCTGCTCGGGCTGGGCAGGCCGCCGGAAGTCCGCTATCGCGCGCCCGAAGGCATCACGCCACGATTGCAGCGCGTGCTCGACACGCTTGATCACAGCCCCGCTTTTATCCGGACGGCAACCTGGGACGTGATCGCGTGGAACAAGGCCGCCGCGGCCGTGCTGACCGACTACAGCACGCTGGCGGAGGGGCAGCGCAACGTGCTGCGCATGATGTTCCGTGACTCGCGCGTTCGCGCGGCTCAGTCCAATTGGCAAAGCGTTGCGCGATATGTGGTGGCATCGTTCCGCGCGGATGTGGCGCGCGCCGGCGCGGCGCGCAACGTCCAATCGCTGGTGGATGAGCTGTGCGCAACGAGTCCTGAATTCGCGTCGATGTGGCGTGACAATGATGTGCAGGGGCATGGCGATGGCGTGAAAGTCCTGCACCATCCTGTCGCCGGCAAGCTCTCGCTGGAGTTTTCGGGCTTCGCCATCGACGGCCGGCCCGATCTCGCCCTGGTGATCTATAATCCCGCGACCTCCGCGGATGCGGACAAGATCCGCGCACTGCTCAAACCCCCGTCGAAGCGGGCGCGAACGCGCTAAGCGGCTCTAAGGCGGGATGAGATTTGGTTCAATCGCCGATTCTGTCCTATTGCCCAAGTAAAGCCGCAGCAGCAAATCCGAAAACGTCCTGCCACTTGATCTGCTCGCCGTCGATCGGTCGGGCCGTGTGAAACGCGTTGATCTCCGCAGTCGATTTGGTCTGAATGTCGGCAGGATCGTAGCCGCATGCGTACAAGGTCGACGTGTTCACGATCCGGTGTTTCTCTCCCTCGCTGAGCACCCAAACGGTCGGGTCTGAGGGCGCCTTAACCAAGGGCCCTTGCGGGCACTGCGCGAGCGCCGAAGACGACCATGCTGACATCAGCAGTAAAGCGTTGATCGTGCATCGCAACGTATTCATGTGCGGCTTCCGGGTGGGTCGCGGGACCGATGAGACTTGACGTAGGGAGCGTTACGCCTTTGTCCATCTGACCAGTTTCAGACTGCGGACCGATGACGCGCAACCCTAGGTTGATGGTCGCGGCCGTAGTGCGGCGAGACACGAGCACCAAACGCTTTTGCCCCGTTCTCGCCTCCGCAGGGCCAGGGCGGGGCTTCTCCGATACGGCGGAGGCCCGGTGTCAGGCTGGCCAAGCGCAAGGGAAACGGCAGTGACCAACCGGCGCACCGCGCTCGCCCTGATGCTTGATAATTAGGCGTCGTTGATCACCCGATAAGCAACTCGAAAGAAAAACCCCGCCGACCAGCGGCGGGGGAGGTTAAGGAGGAAACGTTGAGTTCCCTTGCAATTGCGGTGCCACCGGCATGCCGCGCCAACGATTGGAGATGTTGCCGGAAGTCAAGCGGCTATCAAACCGGCGCGCGCTCCGCGCATTGCGGCAGCGTTCTCAGCAGGGCTCCACCGGCACATCGAAGACATAGCCGAAGCCACGCTCGGTGCGGATAATGTGAGGCGCGCTCGGATCGCCCTCGAGCTTGCGCCTCAGCCGGAGCACTTGGACGTCGATGCTGCGGTCGAAAATGTCGTCATGCATCCGCGTCACCTGCAGCAGGTATTCGCGGCTCAGCGGGCGCTGCGGCGCGTCGACGAAGGCGATCAGCAGCGCATATTCCCCTTTGGTCAGCGCGACGGGGGTTCCCTCCGGACGGGTGAGACGCCGCAACCGCCGGTCCAGCCGCCAGCCGCCAAAACAGCAGCGCCGCCACTCGCCGTCGCGCGGAGCGCCGCTCTGCGCGGCCTGACGCCGGCGCAGCACCGCGCGAATGCGCGCCAGCAGCTCGCGCAGCCCGAAGGGCTTGGTGAGGTAATCGTCGGCACCGAGCTCCAGACCGACCACCCGGTCGATCTCATCACGATGATGACCGGTGGCGATGACCGGCAGGTCAGAGCCGGCGCGCAGGTCGCGCAGCAGATCGAGCCCGTCCTCGTGGCCGAGCTGCAGGTCGAGGATCATCAGCGAAGGCTCTTCATCGGTCAGGAGTCGGGATATTTCTCGCCGGCCCGCGGCGCTAACGACGCGCATGCTGTGGCCCTCGAGAAAGGTGGTGATCCTCTGGCGCATCACCGGGTCATCGTCGACCAGCAGGATGCGCGTCAGCGAAGCCGACTCGCCGCCGCCGAGGCCGTTCCTTTCCGCACCCAATTGGACTAGAGGCGCCCGGTGTAAGCCGTTGCGGCTCTCCAATTCCATCAGCTCGTCCTCAATCATCGTCTTGTATCGTCCAGGCGCACCCTACACTTTGCGATCTCAGTTCGATGACATCTATTTAGCTGCGCCCGGCGGGGCAGCTTCGCCAAAGTCCCCGCATACCGCGCCATCCATGTCTCGAATGGCTCAATCCGCTTGAGAGCGGACCTAGTGGTCAGCGATTGGTTTTGTCTCCGTCCGACCGAAGCATGCGTACGGGCTGGGCTGAGCCGATCGATGCGGACACGCCGCTCGGTGCGAACCTTTCACAGTAGAACTTCGCCGGTGTCACGCTCTGCTCCCCGAGCCAGGCACGGACTGCGTCCACCATGGGCGACGGACCGCACAGATAGACGTCCACGTCACCACCATTCAGGTGGCGCGCCGCGACGTGAGACATGACATAGCCCTTGCGCGGATGGGCAGTATCTCCGGCTACCACGGTCGCGAAGAATGTGAACCCGGGAATTTTACGCGCGAATTCTGCCAGCCGATCGACGCTCACGAGGTCGACGTCATTGGTAACGCCGTAACCGAGGTGAATCGGGTACACGCTGCCCGTCTCGGCGATTTTCCCAAGCATCGAGAGAAACGGCGCGAGGCCGGTGCCGCCCGCCAGGAGCAGGAGCGGGCGTTTGATCTCGCGCAGATAGAAGCTACCGGCCGGGCCGATGAACTCGACCGGAGTACCAGGCACAGCTTTCTCGCGCAGATAGGTGCTCATCACGCCGGGCGGAATATCTCGCACCAGGAAGCTCAGGGTCTCCGCGTCTGGTGGTGAGCTGAAGGAAAAGGCGCGGCGCTGGTCGGTGCCTGGCACCCGGACGGTGACGTATTGGCCGGGCAAGAACATGAACGCATCCGGTCTATCCAGCGAGAACGCAATCGTGGTCTCGGAGAGCCGATCCACCGAATGCAGGCGTGCGCTATGTGTTTGACCGCCGGTTTTGCAGACTTCCGACGACGCGGCAACAGCAACAACGAGGTCAGTCTTCGGCCGCGTCCGGCAGGCGAGCGCCAAACCCGCCGCGGCTTCCTCCTCGGTCAGCGCATCCTCGAGGTAGCTACCGCGGTCGTACTCGCCGGATTCGACGCAGCATTTGCAGGCGCCGCACGCGCCGTCACGGCAGTCGAGCGGAATGTTGATCCCAGCACGATAGGACGCGTCGGCAATCGTCTCGTCCGGGCGGCACCTGATGAAGTGCGTGACGCCATCCTCGAAGGTGAGCGCGATACTGTGGCCCATTGATCCCTCGTTCCGCCGTGCCCGCCTCAGATGTGGTAGATGTCGACGACATGATGGATGTAGTCGTTCTTCAAAATGACCTTCTTTCGCTTGATCAGCGGCTGCGCAGCCATGAGGTCGAGCGTGTAGAAGGACGTGCCGAAATAGGTGTCCACCGCCTTGTATCGGTAACTGAAGGTCACCCAGTTGAAGCGCAGCTCGCAGACGCCGCCGCCCTGCGTCAGGATCTCGACATTGCTGATGTTGTGCGACGTCCTGGGCAACGGCATGCTGGTTGCACTTGAGCGCGCAGTCTTGATGCGGAAGACTCGATCTTCGATTCCGCCCTTGCTGCCGTACCAGATAAGCGAGACCTCGGTCTGCGGATCGTTGACGAGCTGGTCGTCGTCGTCCCAGGACGGCATCCAGAATTCCGCATCCGGCGCATAGAGGCTTAGCCAGGTCTCCCACTCCTTGTCGTCGAGAAAGCGAGCCTCGCGATACAGGAACTGCCGTACGTCCTCGACCGACAGCACGGACGGCTCGACTCGGGGAGTCCTAAGCAATGTCGACATGGGCCTGGTCCTTTGCGTCGAGTTTGGCTTCGGCGGATAACGCACGGCGCATGGCGTCCCGCCAGTACTTGTGCTGGATGAGGATGAGCCCCTCGTCCTCAACGCGCGTGCTGCTCATCAGCGGCTTCAGGCCGATCGCTTCCGCCGCCGCGTCGGGCCCCTCTATCACGTGCTTGGCGCCACGGGAGAGGTCATTCCAGCAGGCCGCGCGGCCCAGGAACGACATCTGACAGCGGCGGAACTCCTCGAGGTCGTCCGGCGTCGCCATGCCGCTGGCGTTGAAGAAGTCCTCATACTGCCGAATGCGCCGAGCTCGCGCCGCGGCACTCTCGCCCTTAGGGGCTATGCAGTAGATCGTCACTTCCGTCCTATCAACCGCGATGGGGCGGGACACGCGAATTTGCGAACTGAACTGGTCCATTAGATACACGTTCGGATAAAGGCAGAGGTTACGCGACCGCCGCACCATCCAGTCCGCGCGCGCCTGACCGAACCGCGCCGCCCATTGCTCGCGCCGATCCCAGTTGGGCCGATCTTCAGGGTTGGCCCAGTTGCTCCAGGCCAGCAGATGGCCGTTCTCGAAGGCATGGTGTCCGCCGCCGTGCTTGCCAACGCCGCTCGCGCTCATGGCGCGGACATTGTCCGGCCGCTCGACCTGTTTGCGCCGCTCGGTCGTCGCAACGTAATTCCAGTGCACCGCGCTGACGTGGTAACCGTCGACACCGTTCTCGGTCTGCAGTTTCCAGTTGCCGTCGTAGACGTATGTCGAGCAGCCGCGCAGTACTTCGAGGCCCTCGGGCGATTGATCGACCATCAGGTCGATGATCTTGGTGGCCTCGCCGAGGTGCGCGGCAAGCGGCGGAACCTCGGGGTTCAGGCTGCCGAACAAGAACCCGCGGTAGGCCTCGAACCGGGCAATTCTCGTCAAATCGTGCGAGCCTTCCTTGTTGAAGCAGTCCGGATAACCCGCTCCTTCCGCGTCCTTCACCTTCAAGAGCTTGCCGGAATTGTTGAACGTCCAGCCGTGGAAAGCGCAGGTGTAGGTGGCTGCGTTGCCACGCTTGAAGCGGCAAAGCATGGCGCCGCGATGACCGCAGGCATTGACGAACGCGTTCAACTCGCCGTTTCTGTTGCGCGCGATGAAAACCGGCTGGCGGCCCATATAGGTCGTCAGATAGTCGTTCTTGTTCGGGATTTGGCTTTCGTGCGCCAAATAAACCCAATTGCCCTCGAAGATGTATTTCATCTCGAGTTTGAAGATTTCCGGGTCGGTGAAGATGTCCCGACTGACACGGTAGACACCGCTCGTCGAATCGTGCTCTACCGCTGTGTCGAGCGTTTTCTCGATTGTGTCGAGCATCGGTTTCGGCCTTTCCACAGCTCGCCGGTTGGAGTGTATCGTGGCGGCTGAGAGTATCTGGCCGTTGTTTTGGAGTCGTTAGACCGCCGCGCCCTCTCGCTTGCGCTGGAGCGCACCGCACGTGCTACGGAGAGGGGCGGCAGTGTCCCGTCTCATTGCTGCTGTTGCGCACCCGTGTCACTGCTATCGCGGCGTATGTCTGAGGTGTAGCCGCTAGGCGGACAGCCGAAGCGATCATGGAATCTTCGACAGAAATGCGCATAGTCGTCGAAGCC
>JASHUO010000137.1 GCA_030039975.1 Alphaproteobacteria bacterium | reverse complement strand
CGCCGCATACATCAGGTGCTTGTCAGGGACCCACCAGCCATCCTGCAAATGGCCGGCCGCCTCCATGCCGGCCACCATGCCATCGACCATTGCCGCCTGCGCGGCAAGCCAGCCAAGTTCTTCGCGCACCGCCGGCATCTGAATGATGCCGATCGTCTCGGCGAGCCGGCGCGCAATACCGGCCAACAGTCGCAGCTTGACGCTGAGCCGGATCTGCGCCTGGTAATTCTGAAAGGTATGGCCCAGTGTGTCGTGAAACTGCGCCCGGCACATATCGGTGTCGCGATAGACGAAGACGCGCTCCCACGGCACCTTCACATCGTCGAAATAAAGCAGCGCGTCGTTCTCGTCGAATTGCGCCGAGAGCGGATTGTCGAAGTGCGACACCGCCGCCTTCTCGTAGGATTTGCGCGACAGGATCTTGACGCCCGGCGTCGCCAGCGGCAGCGCGAAGGACAGCGCCAGATGCTCCTCGCCCGGCTTCAGCGGCTGAATATTGGCGACAAAGACCTCGTTTGCCAGGATCGCGCTGGTACCGAGCATCTTGGCGCCGCGCACGGTGATGCCGGCCGCATCCTCGTCCACGGTTTGCGCCACCAGGAAGCGCTCCTGCTCGCCCCAGGCGCGGGAGCGATCGGCCTGCGGATTGATCAGGACATAGGTGAGGAAGAGATCGTTGCGGCGGGCATAGTCGAAATAGTCGAGCACCGCGCGGGCGCGCGCCTCGCCATGCCGGCGGAAAACCTCGATGCTCAGCACCTGGCCGAGCAAGGTCGAGGCGACATGATCGGGCGAGCGGCCGAGAAAGCCGTAATTCGTCTCCGACCACGCCACCAGCGCCTCGCGCCGGCGCACCAGCTCGTCATAAGAGCGCGGAATTTCCCAGCAGCGATTGACGCGCGCCGTTCCGCCCGGCGGCAGGAAGGTCATGCGCTCGAGATTTTCCGGCCGCGCCTGGAAATCGTAGAGCGCCGCGGCCGAGCGCACGGCGTTGCGGAACGCGGGATGCGTGGTCACATCCGCGACGCGCTCGCCATCGATATAGACCGTGCGGCCGTCGCGCAGCGACTGGATGTGAGCAGCGCCGGTGCGGGCGACACTCATCGGCGTCAGGCCTCCGCCGCGGCGCGGTGCTCCAGCTCTCTGAGCAGCGCCGCCGACAGCGCGATGCCGTCGCGGTCGAGGCGCGCGCGGCTTTGCCGCCGGCGATCACCGGGCAACCGCACCCCCTCCTCCGCCAACATTGCCGCGCACAGCTCTTCGACCCGCGCCAGCACCACCGCGCCGCCGAAGGGCGCGGGGTCGAGCAGCAGGAAGAGCTGGCCGACCTGCGGCGGCGGTCCTTCGGCATCGAAGAAGGAGCTGGCCTCATAGCCGAAATGCGAGCGGGTCAGCGCCGCCGCCAGCAGCTCGACGATGAGCGCCAGCGCCGCACCTTTGGTGCCGCCGATCGGCGCCATGGTGCCGGCCAGCGCCGCTTTCGCATCGCGCGTCGGCCGCCCGGCCGCATCGAGCGCCCAGGTTTCGGGAATCGCCTCGCCCTTGCCGGCCGCCAGCATGATCTTGCCGCGGGCGACGACGCTCATCGAGAGATCGATCACCAGCGGTGCGCCGTCGCGGCGCGGGCAGGCAAAGGCGACGGGGTTGGTGCCGAAGAGCCCGCGCGCACCACCGGCCGGCGCAATCGCTGCGGGGGTATTGGCAAACGCCAGAGCGAAGCGACCCTGTTCGGCGACGCGCTCGACGAAGTGGCCGAGCACGCCGCAATGATGCGAATTGCCGATGGCGAGCGCGAGCGCGCCGGTCTCGGCCAGCGCCGCCTCGGCCGCGGCGAGCCCCAAGGCAATAGCCGGAAAGGCAAAGCCGTTCCTGGCATCGACGCGCAAGACGGCGGGCGCCGGGCGCGTGAGCTCGGGCTGGGCACCGCCATCTACTTTGCCGCTGCGCACCTGCTCGGCATAGAAGGGCAGCCGCGACAAGCCATGCGAGGCGATGCCGTCGAGCTCGGCGGCGATCAGCGCCTCCGCCACTGCTGCGGCATTGCCGGGGCTGGTGCCGGCGGCGATCAGCGCGCGGAGCGCCAGCGCCTGCAGCGCTGCCGCGGGACGTCGGATTTCGCCCTCAAGCATGGGCCACCGCCGTCGCCGGCAGCAGGCTTTCGCCCGGCCGCACCCGGGTGAAGCGCACCGTCTCGAAGCCGACCGACAGCGCTTCGCCGGCAAGCCGCACCGTGGTGAAGGCGAGATCGCGATCGGCAGGACGCGTCGTGGGAAAATCCTCGCGGAAATGCGCGCCGCGCGATTCCTCGCGCGCCAAGGATGCGGCGGCGATGGCGCGGCTCACCAGGATCAGGCTCTTCAGATTGAGCCAGTCATGCCAAGTAAGGTTGAAGGCGAGATCTTGTGTTGCGACGCCGGTGCGGTCGAGGCGGCGATCGAGATCGACGAGCGCCGCCGCGGCCCGCTCGAGCCCGGCGCGGTCGCGCAGAATGCCGACATCCCGCCACATCAGCTCCTGCAGCTCCTCGCGCAGCGCCGCGACATCGCCCGGCGGCTGGGTCAGCGGCACGCGGCAACGGGCAACGGCATCGGCGATCGCGCCCTGATCGGCCGGCCGGAAACGACCTTCCGCGCGCACCCAGTCGGCCATGCGGTCGCCGGCGATGCCGCCGAAGACGGTGGAATTGGCGACGCCATTGCCGCCGAGCCGGTTGCCGCCATGGACGCCGCCGGTGTCCTCGCCGGCAGCGAAGAGCCCCGAAAGCGCGGTTGCGCCATCGCTGGCGAAGACGACGCCGCCCATCATGTAATGCGCCGTCGGGATGACCTCGACCCGGCCGCCGGCGAGATCGAAGCCGCAATCGGCGCAGCGCTCGACCATGCCTTTGAAGAGGGCGCGGACGCGCGCCGGCCCCAGATGCTTCATTTCGAGATAGAGCCCGCCATAGGGCGAAACATTGCCGCGGCGGATCTCGCGATACATGGCGCGGCTGACGATGTCGCGCGTCGCGCGCTCGCCG
>JASHUO010000136.1 GCA_030039975.1 Alphaproteobacteria bacterium | reverse complement strand
CGGGGGGCCATTGAGGGCTGGCGCGTTAGCCAATTTCAAGGCTGCACCACGTTGGCACGGAGGACGCGGAGAAGCGAGGCATGCCTGCCTGCGCGAAGCCGAAGCGGCTTCGCTTCGGCGAAGGCAGGGCGCGCTTGGCGCGCCCATACCCAGTCCTCCGTGTCTCCGTGGTTAGACTTTCTTGTTAGCGCCGCCGTATGATGGAGAGGCGACACACTGAGGAGGTCGGCATGGCACGCTTCGGCGAATTCGTCCCCTCCGGCGTCATTCCCGCCTGTCTCTTGCCGTTCGATGAGGATTTCGCGATCGATGCCGCGGAATACCGCAAGCATCTGCGCGACGTCGCCGCGGTGCCGGGCCTCGCCGCCATCACCACCAACGCGCATGCCTCCGAGGTCCATGCCTGCAGCCTCGCCGAGCAGCGCCAGGTGCTCGATCTCACGCTGGCGGAGATCGGCGACAAGCTGCCGGTGATCGCCGGCGTCTATGCCGATGGCAGCCTCGCCGGCGCTGAGATCGCGCGCATGGCGGCCGCGGCCGGCGCTGCCGCGCTGCTGGTGTTTCCGCCGAACAGCATGAGCATGGGCGGGCAGCTCCGGCCGGAGATGGCGCTGACGCATTTCAAGCGCATCGCCGATGCCGCCGACCTGCCGCTGATCCTTTTCCAATATCCGATGGCGAGCGGTCTCGGCTACCCCGTCGAGACGCTGCTGCGCATTCTCGACGAGGTGCCGAGCGTGCGCGCGATCAAGGATTGGTGCAACGATCCCGCGCTGCATGAGCGGCATATCCGCACGCTCAAGGGCTTGCCGCGCCCGGTGACGGTGCTGTCGACGCACAGCGCCTGGCTGATGAGCTCGCTGATCCTCGGTTGCGGCGGCCTCCTCTCCGGCGCCGGCAGCGTCATCGCCGATCTGCAGGCGGCCCTCTGGCGCGCCGTGCAAGCGAAGGATCTGGCCGCGGCTGAGGCGCTCAACGACCGCATCTATCCCGTCGTCCAGGCCTTCTACGCACCGCCTTTCCTCGACATGCACAACCGCATGAAGGAAGCGCTGGTGCTGCTCGGCCGCTTGCGCCGCGCCATCGTCCGCCCGCCACTGATGAAGCTGCCCGCTTCCGAGATCGCCCGCCTCGCCGCAGCGCTGAAAGAAGCGCGTATAGCCTTCGACCGCGCCGCCTGAGACTGGCGGAAAGAGGTCACCACAGAGTTCGCACCGATTGCATCGACCCGCAAGAGATGAAACGGGTGACGGGTGATAGGATGGTTGGGCTGTCGGCATCGAGGTCGATCATTGCTTGGTGCGAACGAGTCCGACACAGAGTTTGACCCTGGGCACCTAGAGCACCCCGAGTTGCGCCAAGGGGACTGCCTATTCGTCCCTGGGAGCCTGTTTTTCAGACTTCTGTCTGCAGGTGCCCTCCGCCGACAGCAGCAAAGGAGGGTAAGACGATGGAAGTCCTGCATCCGCGCTGCGCCGGTCTGGACGTGCACAAGGACAGCGTAGTGGCCTGCGTTCGGCTCGTGGCCGCAGGCCAGGTCAGCCACGAGGTGAGGACCTTCGCGACGACGACGGCAGGTCTGCTGGCATTGGCGACGTGGCTGACCGACCAGGCCGTCACGCACGTGGCGATGGAAGCGACGGGCGTGTACTGGAAGCCGGTGTGGCACATCCTGAGCGACGGCGAGGTCGAGCTGGTGCTGGCCAATGCGGCGCATATCAAGAACGTGCCAGGCCGCAAGACGGACGTGAACGACGCGACGTGGATCGCTGACTTGCTGGCACACGGCCTGATCCGGAGCAGCTTCGTGCCGGAGCCGCCGATCCAGGAGCTGCGCGGCCTGATGCGCACGCGCAAGCAGCTCGTGCACGAGCAGGGCAGCCACGTCCAGCGGCTGCAGAAGACGTTGGAGGATGCCAACATCAAGCTCGAGTCGGTGATCTCCGACGTTCTCGGCGTGAGCGGCCGCGCGATGATCGAGGCGCTGATTGCGGGCGAGAGCGATCCCGCCAAGCTGGCGCAGCTGGCCCATCGCCGGATCAGAGCCTCGCAGGAGGAGCTGCGCGCGGCCCTGCACGGCCGGGTGCGGGACCATCATCGTTTTCTACTTCACCTGCACCTGAGACAGATCGATGCATTGAACGCCTTGATCGGCGAGATCGATCGGGAGGTCGAGCAGCGCTTGGTGCCCTTTCGCGCTGCCGTCGCACAGCTGACCACGATACCGGGCGTCAAGGATCTCGCGGCGTCGCACGTCCTCTCGGAGATCGGCGTAGACATGAGCCGCTTCCCCTCCGATGGACACCTGCTGTCGTGGGCGCGCATGTGCCCGCAAAACGACGAAAGCGCGGGCAAGCGCCGCTCGTCGCGGCTCAGGAAGGGCGGTAGATGGCTCAAAGAGACGCTGATCCAATGTGCCTGGGCGGCAGTACGCACCAAAGGCAGCTATTTCCGGGCCCAGTTTTATCACCTCCAGCGCCGCCATGGCGCCAAGAAGGCGATCTGCGCTGTCGCCGCATCGATCCTCACCACCATCTATCACATGCTCAAGGACGGCACGCACTACACGACCTCGGCGCCGACCACTTTGAACGCCGCTCCAGGCACACCAAGGCAACCCGCCTCGTCAAGCAGCTCACAA
>JASHUO010000135.1 GCA_030039975.1 Alphaproteobacteria bacterium | reverse complement strand
CCGGGAAAGGCCGCTCCTCGACCGGAAAAAGCGGCTTGCCGGTGTCGCGATCGAGCACGAAGACGAAGCCGGTCTTGGCGGCGACGACGAGCGCGGCAATGTCGCGGCCGTCGCGGTGAAGCGTGACGAGGCTCGGCTGCGCCGCCACGTCATCGTCCCAGAGGTCGTGATGCGTGGTCTGGAAATGCCAGACCACGGCGCCGTCGGAACCGCGCAAGGCAACGACCGAGGAGGTGTAGAGATCATCGCCCGGCCGCTCCCCGCCATAGAAGGAGGCGGTGGGACCCGCCGTCGGCAGGAAGACGAGATCGCGCGCCGCATCGACCGAGATCGGCGCCCAGGCGCCGCCGCCGGCAGAGCGTCGATAGCTATGATCCGCCCAGGACGCCGCGGCGGGATCATCGGCGCGGCGCGGCACCGGATCGAAGCTCCAGCGCGGCGCGCCGCTGCGCGCATCGAACGCGTGAACGGTGCCGCTCGGGGCGCGCTCGCGCGACATGTCGTCGACCCCCGAGCCGACAATGACGGTATTGTTGATGAGGACGGGAGCGGAATCGATCTGCAGCTCGCCGGGATAGCGCGGCGGGATATCGGGCGACATCGACACCTCGCCGTCCCGGCCGAAACCCGGGCACGGCTTGCCCGTCGCGAGATCGAGCGCGATGAGGCGCGCATCGTTGGTGCCGAGAAAGATCCGCGTCGCACAGACGGCATCGGCCGGCGCGGTGGCATCATGCCAGGCCGCAACGCCGCGGCAGATGAAGCCGCTGGCAGGCCTGAGCCCGGCGGGAAGCCTGGGGTCGAAGACCCAGAGCTCGCGCCCGGTCGCAGGATCGAGGGCGATGACGCGATCGAAGGGCGTGCAGAAGACCAGCTTGCCCTCGGCCAGGATCGGCGTCACCTCGGTGGCGCTGCGCTGGAAGGCATCGCCGCGCCGCGCCGCCTCGCCGGTGTGATAGGTCCAGGCGAGGGCGAGCTGCCCGACATTATCGCGCGTGATCTGCCGTGCCGCGGAGTAGCGCGTGCCGCCGGCATCGCCGCCATAATCGGGCCAGCCCTGGGCCGCGGCAGGCGCCGAGAACGCTGACAATGCGATGACGACGGCGAGCGTTCCGACCCAGCTCCGCATGGCTCCCCCTCCCGCGACGCAGCAGCTTACTCGCCGGCTCTTGGATTTAGTTCTTCGGCGGTTCCGCGGTACTTCCCTCGCTCGCCGCCGGCTTCGGCCGGGGATCGATCTGCACGGTCGCCGTCATGCCGGCTGAAAGGACCACGCCCTTCGGCACCTCATCGATCTCGATGCGCACCGGAATGCGCTGGGCGAGCCGCACCCAGGTGAAGATCGGATTGACCGTGGCGAGGCCTTGCGCGTTGGCCTGGGCGTTCGGGACATTGATGCCGCGCGCGATGCTGCCGACATGGCCGCGAACGATCTGGTCGTAGCCCATCAGCCTGACCTCGGCGGGGTCACCGACCTGGACCCTGCCAAGACTGGTCTCCTCGAAATACCCGTCGACCCAGAAGGAATGGGCATCGACGACCGAGATCAGGTTCTGTCCGACATGCGCGTAGATGCCGCGCTGCGCGAGAAGATTGGTTATCCAACCGTCCACGGGAGAGCGGATCTCCGTGCGCTGGAGGTTGACGCGCGCCTGGCTCAAATTGGCCTGCGCCTGCTGATATGCTGCCGCAGTCGCCACCGCTTTCGAGCTGTAGAGCTGTTGCTCGTCGATGCTGACCGTCAACCCCTTCAGCTCCGTCCGGCGCTTTGCCTGTATCGCGGCATTCTCGGCGTCGGCTCCGGCCTGCTTCACGGCCGCCTCGGCATTGGCAACGGCGATCCGATAGTCCGTCGGATCGATCACCATCAGCAAATCGCCTTTGTGCACGTACTGATTGTCGGCAACGGGCAGCTCAACGACGCGGCCGGCGACCTCCGGTGCGATCGTGACCACGTAGGCTCGCACGGTGCCGTCCCGCGTCCAGGGCGCCCCCATATAGGCGTTCCACATCGCCCAGCTGAGGGGCACAGCCAGCGCAACCGCCGCGAGCGTGATCAAAACCGGCATGATACGGAACCGGCGCACGTCCCGATCGCGGATCGGCGGCTCGGGCGCCGCGACGGCGCGGCCCTCCGCCGTCTCGATCCGCCTCACTTTGATGTCAGCTTCCGGCATGGCGAGATCACCGCGCGACAATCAGCACGATGGAGGAAAGCACCATCATATAGATCGCAGCCGTGAAGAGAGCGGGATGCCAGACATGGGGGGACCAACCGAAATGAATTGCGATGCGGCGCAGCCCGACGGTGATGAACCAGGCCGCCACCAGCATCACCGACATCGGTGCGACGTAAACGCCGAAAAGATTGATTTCGATGAACCTCACGCGGCGGCTCCAGCGTCGAAATAAGCGGCATGCTGGGTGAGCAATTCCGAGATCTCGAGAATACGGGCACGCGTCCGCAGCGGGGTGGGCCTCGGGCCGAGAGGGGGCGCCGAGGCGAGGCGGTCGTCGAGGAGCGCGAGCCGCGCGATTGCGGCCGCGCTGTGCCCTTGCGCCATCGCCGTCAACGCCGCGTCGAGATCCGGACCGAGGGGATGCCGGGCATCGACACGGCGCAGCCGGATGATCTCGCTGCCGACCGATAGCGCCGCCATGAGCTGCGAACGTTGCAGCGGCTCGGCTTGATCCGACAAGGCCAGGAGCCGGGCGAGAACGCGATTCTCCCAATCGCTGAGCGTCCACCGCACCGAGCGCAGAGCAAGCCGCCGCAGATCGCGCAAGGTCAGCGCCAGGAGCCGGCGCGCCCGAAAGGCCGGCGACGGCGACGGAAGCAGGCGAAATGAGAGCATCGCGGCGCTGAGGCCGCCGACGATCGCCAGTCCGGTGTTGTAAAATTGGACCGGGTCGTAGCTTTGCCGATTCGCCGGCGCCAACAGCGGGCAGAAGATCAGGGTCACCGCCGCAGCGATCACCGATACGGTCGGCCAGCGCGTTTGCGCCATCATCGCCCCGGCGGGGACCAGCACGAGGCCCAACGCGAGGCTGAAGGCAGCGAAGCCTTCCAGCCCCGGCAGCACTGCAAAAGCAATGATGGCCGCTGAGACGAGGCCAAGACATGTCCCGATCATGAAAACCAGCGCTGCCGCGTAAGCCTGCTCGGCGCGTGGCGCGAGGAGGGTAACGCCGATGGTGGCAAAGACGATGGCGAACGCGCCGTTCGGCCATTGGGTGACGATCCAGAAGAGCGTGACGACGCCGATAACGATGAAGGCGCGTCCGGCATTGACCAGCGCGGGCAGCCAATCGGGAATCCGCAAAGCGAAGGCGCGCCCGGGGATAGCCCGCTGAGCGGGGCTCGCGACGAGCACCGCCAGCCCGTCGAGCGCATCCGAAATTCCGATCAAGACGCCGGCCGTTTGATCTGCCAGCAGCTGCAACGACGGCGTGCCGGCCGGCAGCGCAATCAGCTTCCGGACCGTCGCGTCGCAGATCCGGCGCAGGCCCATGGGATCAGCCAGCCAGCGTTTCGGCTCGTCCAGCGCGGGCGCCGATCGGAGCTCTTCCGGGAGACTGCGCAGCACGGCATCCGCCTCCTGCCGAGCCTTGTCGCCCGGCAAGCGCTCGAGGTGTATAGCCACCGCGCGCCAGCCGGCCAAAGCGGCGAACAAACCATCCATCGCCATCTGCAGGAGGGGCGAGTGGTAGCGGAGGTCGGAGGACTCTCCGAGAGCCTCGTCGATGACCGGGTCGAGGGCAATGACCCGCCGCGTGAACTCGCG
>JASHUO010000011.1 GCA_030039975.1 Alphaproteobacteria bacterium | reverse complement strand
GGCTGACCCGCGGCGGCACCAAGAAGCGCCCCTTCTACAGCATCGTCGTTGCCGATTCGCGGAGCCCCCGCGACGGCCGCTTCATCGAGAAGCTCGGCACCTACAACCCGATGCTCGACAAAGGCCATGCCGAGCGCGTCGTGCTCAGGTCCGAGCGCATCCAGCACTGGCTCAAGGTCGGCGCGCTGCCGAGCGAGCGCGTGCAGCGCTTCCTCGGCGATGCCGGTCTCGCCGCAAAGCCCGAGATCCGCAAGACGCCGCAGAAATCGGCGCCCAAGGCCAAGGCGCAGGAGCGCGCCAAGGCGGCGGCTGCCGCTGCCGGCGAGGCGGCGGGCGAAGCGGCGCAGGCCTAGCGGTTGGCCGCTTCCGGGGAGCATCGAGTGCTGATGGGCGTCATCACCGGCGCGCATGGGATCAAGGGCGAAGTGCGGGTGAAGAGCTTCGCCGCCGCGCCCGAGTCCATTGCCGCTTATGGCCCGCTCGAGGATGAGCGCGGCGGACGCCACCTCGCGCTCACGCTCACCGGCACGGTGCGTGGCGTGTTGATCGCGCGCGTCGACGGCGTCAGCGACCGCAACGCCGCGGAGCGGCTCAAAGGCACGCGGCTCTATTTGTCGCGCGCCGCGCTGCCCGAACCAAACCAGGACGAGTACTATCACGCCGACCTCATCGGGCTCGCCGCGGTGCTCCGGGATGGCAGCGCGTTCGGCCGGGTGCGCGCCGTCCATGAATACGGTGCCGGCGACAGCCTCGAGATCGAGCGCGCCGATGGCCGCCTCATCCTGGTGCCCTTCACCGAAGCCGCAGTGCCGGAGGTCGACATCGCCGCCGGCCGCGTCGTCATCGATCCGCCGGAGGGGCTCTTCGCGCAACGCGAAGCGTTGTCGCGGGGTGCCGGGAAAGCCAAGACATGACCTGGACCGCCACCGTGCTGACGATCTTCCCGGAGATGTTTCCCGGGCCGCTCGGCCATTCGCTGGCCGGCAAGGCGCTGCGCGAGGGGATCTGGCGGCTGGCGACCGTGGACATACGCGGCTTTGCGCGCGATAAACACCGCACCGTCGACGACGCGCCTTTCGGCGGCGGCCCCGGCATGGTGATGCGGCCCGATGTCGTCGATGCGGCGATCGAGGCGACGCCGGCTCCGGGACCGTTCCTCTATCTCTCGCCGCGCGGGCGGCCGCTCGATCAGGCGCGGCTCGCCGCGCTGGCGGCGGGGCCGGGCGTAAGGCTGCTCTGCGGCCGCTTCGAAGGCGTCGACGAGCGGGTCATCGAGGCGCGGGCGATGGAGGAGATCTGCCTCGGCGATTTCGTGCTCAGCGGCGGCGAGCCCGCCGCGATCGCGCTGATCGATGGCTGCGTGCGTCTCTTGCCCGGCGTCGTCGGGACCGAGGCGACGCTCGAGGAAGAAAGCTTCGCGCGGGGATTGCTCGAATATCCCCACTACACCCGGCCGCAGAGCTGGCAGGGGCGCGCGGTCCCGGAGGTGCTGCTTTCGGGACATCACGAGGAGATTCGCCGCTGGCGCGAGGCGCAGGCGGCGGAGGCGACGCGGCAGCGTCGCCCGGATTTGTGGGAACGCTACCTCGCCCGGCAAAGCCCGGCGGGAAGCTCATAGTCGGAGGTTCGTGTCATGAACGTTATGCACACGCTCGAGCAGGAAGAGATCAAGAAGCAGCTCGCCAAACGGCCGGTGCCGGAGTTCGCGCCCGGCGACACGGTGCGCGTCACCGTCGTCGTCGAGGAGGATCGCACCGCGGAGAAGCCCGAGAAGGGCGAGAGGGCGAAGGATGAGAAGCCGCATCGCCGCACTCAGGGGTTCGAGGGCGTGTGCATCGCGCGCAAGAATGCCGGCATCAACTCGAACTTCACCTTGCGCAAGATCTCCTATGGCGAAGGCGTCGAGCGCGTCTTCCCGCTCTACTCGCCGCGCATCACCGCGATCGAGGTGGTGCGCAAGGGCGCGGTGCGCCGCGCCAAGCTCTATTACCTGCGCGGCCGCACCGGCAAATCGGCGCGCATCGCCGAGCGCGAGCGCGAGACCGACGGCGGCGGCGCCGAGACCGGCGCGCAGGACTAGGGGACCGTTATCCGCGGAAGCAACGAAGCCCCGTGTCATCGCCCTTCCCGCGTGAGCGGAAAACCAGCGGCCCTGGGTCCCCGCTTGCGCGGGGACGGGAAATGATGTTGATGCGATGGGGTGGCTCTAGGGAGGCGTAGGAGACGCATAATGGCGAAGCCGCGCACGCTTTTCGACAAGATCTGGGACAGCCATGTCGTCGACCGCCAGGCGGACGGCACCTGTCTCATCTATATCGACCGACACCTCGTGCATGAGGTGACGAGCCCGCAGGCTTTCGAAGGTCTGCGCGCCAATGGCCGCAAGGTGCGGCGCCCCGATCTCACCATCGCGGTGGCCGATCACAACCTGCCCACCACCGACCGCAGCAAAGGCATCACTGAGCCCGAGAGCCGGCTCCAGGTCGAGACGCTCGAGCGCAACGTCAAGGAGTTCGGCGTCCCCTATTACACCGTCGATGACATTCGCCAGGGCATCGTTCACATCATCGGGCCGGAGCAGGGCATGACCCAGCCCGGCACAACCATTGTCTGCGGCGACAGCCACACCGCGACGCATGGCGCCTTCGGCGCGCTCGCGTTCGGCATCGGCACCTCCGAGGTCGAGCATGTACTGGCGACGCAGACGCTGATCCAGCAGCCCGCCAAGAACATGCTGATCAAGGTCGAAGGCGATCTGCCCTTCGGCGTCACTGCCAAGGACCTGATCCTCGCCATCATCGGCAAGATCGGCACCGCCGGCGGCACCGGCCATGTCGTCGAATATGCCGGCAGCACGATCCGCAAGCTGTCGATGGAAGGGCGCATGACCGTCTGCAACATGACGATCGAAGCCGGCGCGCGCGCCGGCCTCATCGCCCCGGACGAAACCACCTTCGCCTATCTGAAGGGCCGCCCGCACGCGCCCAAGGGTGCCGCCTGGGAGCAGGCGATCAAGTTCTGGCGCACGCTGCCTTCCGATCCCGGCGCCCATTACGACACGGCGGTGGCGCTCGATGCGGCGGCGATCGTGCCGCAGGTCACCTGGGGCACCAGCCCGCAAGACGTGCTGCCGATCACCGGCAAAGTGCCGGATCCTGCCGCGGAGCCGGACGAGGCCAAGCGCGCGGCGATGCAGCGCTCGCTCGACTATATGGGACTCGTCCCCGGCACGGCGCTCGCCGAGGTCGCGGTGCAGCGCGTCTTCATCGGCTCCTGCACCAATGGCCGCATCGAGGATCTGCGCGCCGCCGCCGCCGTCGCCAAAGGCCGCACCGTGGCCGCCGGCGTCAATGCGATGGTGGTGCCGGGCTCGGGTCTGGTGAAGCATCAGGCCGAGGAGGAAGGCCTCGACCGCATCTTCCTCGAGGCGGGCTTCGAATGGCGCGAGCCCGGCTGCTCGATGTGCCTCGCCATGAATCCCGACAAGCTCGAGCCGGGCGAGCGCTGTGCCTCGACCTCGAACCGCAATTTCGAGGGCCGTCAAGGCCGCGGCGGCCGCACCCATCTGGTGAGCCCCGCCATGGCCGCCGCCGCCGCAGTGACAGGGACGCTCACCGACGTTCGGGATTTCAGCTAGCGCGCCGCGAACGCGTCAGCGTTCGTCGGCGGCGGGCGTCAGCGATTGCGCCAGCAATCGCGAGAGCCCGCACGTGCCCGCAGCACACCTGGGCCGATCCCGAATCCAACCCCCCATTGCCAAGGGGTTAACGCCGCGTTAACCCTGACGCGCTTCACTGCGCTCTGGGCAGCACGCACCTTTCTCACCGTTATCCCGACGGGGATTTCGTGCTGCGTAGCATCCGCACGCGACTGGCGCTGCTCTTCCTGTTGGCGGTGCTGCCGGGCTTCGTTCTGGCGACCGCTTATGATCTCTATGTCTTCCGCGAGCACGTGCGATCGGCGGTGGCCGATCTGGCGGATCGCGTACGCGTCGTCGGCGGCGCGGACGGCGTCCTGATCGGCGACAGCCAGCTCCTGCTGCGCACGCTCGCCAACCTGCCGCAAGTGCGGCAGATGGGGCGCGATCCTGCGGCCTGCTCGCGTGCCGTCGCCGGTGTGCTGCGCGGCTCGCCCTATTACGCGCAGGCCGCGGTGGTCGATGCCGAGGGCACCCTCCTGTGCAGCGACAATTCGCATCACCTCGGCGAAGTGAGCATCGATCGGCGCACCGTCGCGCGCGCCATCGCGGAGCGCCGCTTCGCCATCGGCGACAATGCTGCGGTGGCCCGCGAGCCTGGAACGTTTCACCGCATCCATCTCGCCTATCCCGTGTTCGCGGAGGGCGACAAGCCGATCGGCGCCGTCGAGTTGGCGCTCGACCTCGATTGGCTGAACCAGCGCTTTGCCGCTTTGGCGCTCGAGAAGGGAACGGTGCTGACCCTGGTCGACGCGACGGGCGCGGTTCTGGCGCGCTATCCCGGGCCCGAGCCGCATGTCGGGCGACCGCTGGCGCCTGCGGTCGAGGCGCTGCTGCGCGCCGGCAAGACCATGGGCGAGGCGGTGTTCGGTGATGACGAGACGCGCTTCTTCGCGCTGGCGCCGCTCGGCGATACCGCGCCGGCGGATCTCGCGCTGCTGCTCAGCATCGACCGCACGACGTTGCTGGCGTCGGCGGTGCGCGACCTGCTCGCCGATATCGGGACCTTCTTCCTCGTCGCGGTGCTGGGCGTGGCGCTGGCGCTGCTCGGCGGCGCGCCGCTGCTGCTGCACCCGGTGCGGAAGCTTGGCGAAGCGGCGGCGCGGCTCACCGCCGGCGATCTCGCGGCCCGCGTCGCCCCGCCTTACGAGCGTACCGAGCTGGGCCGCCTCGCCATCGCCTTCGACCAGATGGCCGCGGCGCTCGAGGAGCGCGAGCGCGATCTGCGCAAGGCGCATGATTATCAAGGCCGCATCCTCGCCATTGCCGGCCATGACCTGCGCCAGCCGATCCAGATCGTGCAGTTGAGCCATGAGATGATCGGCGCCGGGGCGCTGTCGGAGCGCGAGCGCAAATACCTTGCCCGTGCCGATGACGCGCTGCGCCGACTGGTTCATCAGCTCGATCTCATCGCCGAAGCCGGGCGGCTCGAAGGCAAGCAGCTCGCGCCAAGGCTCGAGCCGGTGGCGCTCGCCCCGATCATCGCCGAGATCGCGGCGGAGCATGCGCTCGCCGCTCAGCGCAAGGGCCTGACGCTGAGGACCGCGCCCTCGCAGGCGGTGGCGCTGTCCGACCGCGAGATGCTCGCGACGATCCTGCGCAACCTGGTGAGCAACGCCATCAAATACACCCGGCGCGGCGGCATCCTCATCGGCTGCCGCCGGCAGGGCGAAGCGCTTCGCATCGAGGTGCATGACACCGGCATCGGCATCCCGGCGCACCGGCTCGACGAGGTGTTCACCGATTTCTATCAGCTCGATCCCAAAAGCGAGGGCCTCGGCCTCGGGCTTGCGATCGTCCGCCGCACCGCGGACATGCTCGGCCACCGCCTCAGCGTGCGCTCGATCCCGGGCCGCGGCTCCTGCTTCGCGCTGGTCCTGCCGCGCGCCGGCGCCGACCAGCCCGCCGAGCGCCGCGCCGGCTAGCTAGCCCGGATTTCTCCCACCGTCGCGCGCTGCGTTGCAGTCTGTTGGCGCGATGTTAGGAGCCAGGGCGCAGGCGATGTGAGCATCGTCAAGCCCGCAGCGACGCGGCAGCGCGCCAACAGACTGCAACCCGGAGGGACGGCGCTCTTTGGCGCCAGGAGGGCGTCGCCGGGACGCTTACGATGCTCGCATCGCCGCGCGTCCCGGCTCCTACCCTGGCGCCAAAGATCGCCGTCGCAGCCCGTGACGGTGGGAGAAATCCGGGCTAGCTCCGAACGACCTCGCGGCGGGTCTCGATCTCGCGCATGGCTTGGCGTGCTGCGTCTGCAAAAAACAGACACAGCGCCGCGAAGAAATTTTGCGCGCCCGCGGCCAGCGGCGGCCGGATGATGACGCGATCAC
>JASHUO010000134.1 GCA_030039975.1 Alphaproteobacteria bacterium | reverse complement strand
TCCGCTCCCGTAAGCTGGGCGCCGAGCGCGCCGATCTCGCGCTCGATGCGCTCGGCCCGGAGCACCGCCTGCTCGCCCGCGCGCGTCAAGGCGAGCGCGCCTTCGGCCGTACGCTGATAGAGCGGGACGCCGAGGCGCTGCTGCAGCGCCGCAAGCCGTCGCGCGACCGTCGTGTCGTCGACGCCAACGAGCCGTGCCGCTCCCGCCAGCGTCTGGCCGCGCGCAACGGCGAGCAGGTAGCGCAAGTCATTCCAATTCGACTGCTGCATTTTTGCGCCTGTAACCGGCAAGATTGCGCCTTTCAGCTGCAGTCTTGCAGGACGAAGATGACGCGTCCAGCGCGATTGCGGAGAGACGCCATGCTGTTTGTGGTTCTATTCGAGGATAAGCCCGGGCTCGGTGCCGAGATCCGCCGTCGGCACATGCCGGCGCATCTCGGCTTTCTCGAGCGCAACGCGGCGCGGATCAAAGCGGCCGGTCCGCTCGCGAGACCCTCGGGCGAGGGCGCCGGCGGGCTTTGGCTGGTCGAGGCCGATAGCGCCGAGGCGGTGGAAGCGCTGGTGCGCGAAGATCCGTTCTGGCCGACCGGGCTCCGCCTCTCGGTGCGCGTGCTGGCCTGGACTCAGGTCTTTGCCGAAGGTGCGCGGCGGCTGTGACCGCCGCCACCGCGCCGTTTCGGCGCGCTCAGTGCGACAGCAGTACCGGCACCGTCATATGGTGCAACAGGGTACGCGTGGCGCCGCCGAGGACGAATTCGCGTGCGCGTGAATGGCCATAGCCGCCCATGACGATGAGGTCGGCGCCGAGATCGGCGGCGCGCGACAGGATGATGTCGCCGACGCTCACATCCTCGGAGTGCGTGTAGGACGCCTCGGCCTTGATGCCATGACGCGCGAGATGGAGCGCCATGTCGGCGGCGGGAAGTTCGCCTTCGCCGCCAATGCCGCGCGCCGGATTGATCGACAGCACCGTCACCTGCTCCGCCTTGGCCAAGAGCGGCAGCGCGTCGTTCACCGCGCGCGCGGCTTCGCGCGAGCCGTTCCAGGCGATGAGCGCGCGCTTGCCGATCGCCGCGGCGCCGATGAACGGCACCGCCAGCACGGGCCGGCCCGAGCCCAGCAGCACCGCCTCGGCGACGCCCTCGCCCGCGGGCGGATTCTCCGGATCGGCCTGGCCGACCATGGCGAGATCGGCGTAGCGCGCATGCAATGCCATGGCGGAGGCAGCGTCCTCCTCGACCACCCGCCATTCGCTGGCAATGCCGGCGCGGCGTGCGGCGTCGCCGAAGAGCGCGCCGAGCCGCTCGCCGAATCCGGCCCGCACCGCGCCATGCTGCCGCTGCAGCTCCTGAAACGCCTCGGCCGCGGCGAAATCGGGCCCGCCCGGGGCGGCCAGCGCCGAGAAGCTGATCGGCTCGATGGCAAAGAGCCCGGTGAGGTGAGCGCTGTTGGTGCGGGCGAGCTCGACGGCAAGCGCGATGCGCGCCTCGTGGCCGCCCGCCTCGTCGACATGCAGCAGGATGTCCTTGAGCGCCATGCTGTCCTCCCGGTTTTCTGTCTGCCCCAACAATGGCAGCGCTATAGCGCCCCCGCAACCGGCCGGCCTTGATCCAGCGCAAGGCGCCTCTCGGATGTGGCGCTGTTCCGGTTTGCAATCGGGAGGCGCGCCGCTTAAGAAGCCGGCCCTGCGGCCATCGAGGCTTTATGAGCAACGCGCCCGCCCTGCCGGTCCTGCCGGCCGACAGCCGATCCGGCGCCGATCAGCCGTTACTTGCCATTGCCCTGATCCTGCTGGCGGTTTCGCTCTTCAGCGTCATGGATGCGCTGTCGAAGCTGCTGGCGGCGCGGCTCGATCCGATCGAGGTGGTGTGGGGGCGCTATCTCGCGATCCTGGTCCTGCTCGCGCCGCTGGTGCTGCGGCGACCGCTGCTGCTGGCGACCGCGCGCCCGAAGCTGCAGCTGCTGCGCGGCGCTGCCGTCTTCGGCGCCGCAGTCCTCTTCATCGCCGGGCTGCAACACCTGGCGCTCGCGGATGCCACCGCCATCGGCTTCGCCTCGCCGCTGGTGGTGACGGCGCTGTCGATCCCGCTGCTCGGCGAGCGCGTCGGCGTCCGGCGCTGGTCGGCGGTGGCGGCGGGCTTTGCCGGCGTGCTCGTGGTCGTCCGGCCCGGCACGGGTGCGATCGGCGCGGCGGCGCTGTGGCCGCTCTCTTCGGCGGCGTGCTGGGCGCTCGGCATCGTCCTCACCCGGCGCATGGCCGGCGCCGATGCCGCGCTGACGACGCTCACCCATTCGACCTTGGTGGGGCTGGCGCTGAGCAGCCTGGCGCTGCCCTTTGTCTGGCAGAAGGCGAGCCTGATGGATGGCGCGATCATGGCGGCGATGGGCGTGCTCAGCGCGTCGGGGCAGTATCTCTTCATCGCCGGCCTGACGCGCGGCGCCGCATCGCTCCTCGCGCCCTTCTCCTATAGCCAGATGATCTGGTCGACCCTGATGGGCTATCTCGTCTTCGGCGCGGTGCCGGTGGCGTGGACCTGGTGCGGCGCCGTCATCATCATCGGCAGCGGCGTCTATATCGCCCATCGCGAGCGTCTCAGGGCGCGGCAGCGATGACGGGCGGCTTGTCTTCGCCCGCCGCCTTCAGCAAAGTCGCGGCATGAGCCATTCCGCACCTTGGCGGCGCTGGCGGGCCCTGGCGATCCTCATCGCTGCCGTGGTGACCCTCGGCGCGCTGCGGCCGGCTACGGCCGACGCGTTCTCGCTCGTGCCGGCCTATCCCGCGGAGCCCAATCTCGGGCCTGCCGCCGCCAAAGGTGCGGTGATCTGGAATCACGGCGTCAATTTCCTCTACGGCACCGAGGCTTCGGAGGCGCCGCTGCCCGAGTTCCTGATCCTTTTCCGCGAGGCCGGCTGGGACGTCTTCCGCCTGTTACGCCCGCGCATGAGCGAGGAGCCGAAGAGCTCCTCGGACGAGGTCGCCGCCACGGCGCATCGGTTGAAGCAGCAGGGCTATGCCCGGATCGTGCTTGCCGGCCAATCCGGCGGCGCCTGGCTCTCGCTGATGGCTGCCGGCAAGAGCCAGGACATCGACGCCGTCATCGCCAACGCCCCGGCCTGGTACGGCAC
>JASHUO010000133.1 GCA_030039975.1 Alphaproteobacteria bacterium | reverse complement strand
CGTACCCGGTGCCTTCCCCGTCCGAGCTGCCGCGTTCCTGCCCCTCTGACCGAATCCGTTATTCGCTTCAGGCGCTCAGCAGCGGCGCCGGTCTTGACCCGAATATACCGCCTGGATGACCTGCTTCCATCGAGATGCCCTAAGAGCTTCGCCGCTTCATTCGGGCGATCAGTGGCCTCGCCGAGCTTCGTTCCCATGATGTGGCGCCACAGGTGGACCGTAACGTCCACTTTGAGCCGTCGTCGAATGAGCCGTCGGATGCTCTTCGTCAGGTTTGTGATGTGTCCGGCTCGACCGGCAGACGGAAAGAGAAAATTGGATTGCAGCGCGCTAGGAAGGATGGGGCGGTAGTGCCGGCAGTACCGCTGGAAGAGTTTCCAGCTTCTCTCGCTTAGAGGTGCCTCAAGAAGCTTTTCCGATTTTTCCTGATCAGCGAGAACGATGAGCTTACCTCTGCCCGAACGCCCCGAGGGCGGCGTGAAGTTGCGAGCCAGATCGAGTGTGCTCAATGTCCCGAGACGGATAGGCAGTGTATTTAGAATCTCGATGGCGACCGCGACTCTGGCCCGGTACGCCGCCCTGCGAGTCGGCACGCCGTCGCCTCGCGCATCTGCCAGCTCGTTCATAAGCTTATCAGGAAGCGCGACAAGCATGGCGAACGTGCGTCTGTCGTCGAATTGCGCGAGCCGGCGTAGATTGTTCTCGGAGATGTCATAGATAGGCTTAGCATCTTTCGTGAGGTCGCGGATCAGCTCCTTCAGAGCGACGATCTCAGCGAGCGAAAAGCCTATTCCGCAACGCTGCGCAATCGAGCAGAGGGTGTACACGCATTGTGAGTCGTAGAAGGTAGACCGAGCCGTGGGTCTGGTTTTGCGGATTGTATCGACAAGCACGGCCGCAGCCTTTGGCGTCGCTACATCGGCGATACTACGCATCGCTTTGATGTCGGCTTCGCCAGCGAGATGCAAAGCGGTAGCTGTTCGATAGATGATCCTGGAGTGATGCCACAGGGTTTGACCGGCTACGCGCCTCATCCGCCGGTCCGGCCACGTCAGCACTTTGTCAGTCGGCAACGCCAAGTTTAGCTGGTTGAGGCGATTCACGAACCTGTCGCGATAGGAAGCGGATGGCGCTTCATCACCGTGGTCACCTGGCGAGAGAAAACCGCCGTTGGCACAGTACCGCTCGACCTCGGCAACGAGGTTTGGATGATATTCCAGCCGACCAAACGAGACGATATGGCCCGCTCGTATGGTGGGGCTACGTCGCCAGTCTCTTGGTGGCTCTACGGTGAGCGTAAGCGCCGGCCATCCTTCCACCTTTGCACGAGCTAAGTTCCACGCGTGCCTCAGGCGTTGCTCGCGCATCTGATACTTCGACGCTTTGGACGGGCGAGTGGTCTCGCGGATGAAACTCTCGACCGCTGCATCGCATACTTGATCGGGACTAAGGCCATGTTCGGTGCACCAGGTGACGAACGGCCTCAGCCTGAGCCACGTCGCATTGATGGTCTCGTGCGGCACTCGATCGGCCCACCATCGTTTGAGCGATGCCTCGAGCGACTTCCACTCGGGAGCGATATCGCCAACGGCAGCTATATCTGGCATGGGTTCCACCATTGGATGAAGCGCTTCGTCGAGCGCCGCCCATTCGGAGAGGAGCGGCGCTCTCGCGAGCCTTTGATGGCAAGGGGTGCAGAGCGACGATCTGACCATGAAGCGGGCAAGCTCAGCAAGACACCGACGGATGCGGGAAATGGCTTCCGATCTTCGATAGCGCGATGGGGTTGGTGGTGAAGGTCGCGACGCTCGCTTGGCTGATGCACAAGCTTCTTTGAACCCTGCCCGAGCGCGCGCGACGGCAGTTAAGGGGGCCGCCGCGGTCAGGGAGTGCACGGCCGTTGCCCGCTGTTAATTGATTATTTCTGAAACAATGCTATCTATCCGCGCATGCAAGTTTGAGGGTGTAATGGGGGAGAATGCCTATACGTCAGCGCGAGATGACGCGGCTGACCTGTCATCTCAGGAACGGAATCGCGCCTGGTGGGAACGGCTCCCCATGACGTATGAGGCATGGGAAAGCGCTGACCGCGGCACCACGCGCGATCGCGTTGTGGCGAAATTTATGGAAGGCAACCCCTGGCTCAGCCGGGAGTACTTCACGCATTTTGCCGGTAAGGACGTGCTTGAGGTTGGCTGCGGCGCCGGGCCAGCCACGGTTCTTTTCGCCCAAGCCGGTGCCCGGGTCACCGCAATCGATCTGACTGACGCGGCGGTCAACATGACGAGGCGCCATACCGAGGGACTTGGCGTCTGGGTCGAGCGCATGGACGCCGAGCGGATGACCTTCTCCGAGGCGAAGTTCGATCACGTCTTTTCCTGGGGCGTGCTCCACCACTCCGCCAATCCCGAAGCTGCCTTTGGCGAAGTCGCGCGCGTGCTGCGACCGGGTGGGACGGCGCTCGTCATGGTCTATAATCGTGCGAGCGCCCGTTACTGGATCAAAGGTGCGATCTGGCTTCTGTTACGCGGCCGCATCTTCAAGGGGGACGGTTTCTCCACGGTCCAGCGATTCTTCACCGATGGGTACTTTCATCGGCATTTCACGCCGAAGGAGCTCGCGAAGGCTCTCTCGCCGCTGCGCGTCGAGCGCATCAGCATGACCCACATGGCCGGCCGGATGCTCCCGCTGATCCCGCGCCGGCTCGATGAATGGGCGAAGCGCCGCTGGGGGTGGCTGCTGATCGCCGAGGTTCGGCGATAGTCGTCCGACTCGGCATGACGTTATCATCGGCAGATGTCGAAGCGTACCGGCCTGCCGTCGTTCATTGCTCCCCAGCTCTCCCAGCTCGTCAATGTGCCGCCGGAGGGCGATGGCTGGGCGCATGAGGTCAAATACGACGGCTACCGGATTCATGCACGGCTCGCCGGGCGCGATGTGAAGC
>JASHUO010000132.1 GCA_030039975.1 Alphaproteobacteria bacterium | reverse complement strand
GCCAAGGGCGGCAATTACGAGATCGAGTGGAAGAGCGAGGGGCTGCTCGATCCCAAGGAGTGCTGAGCGGCGCGTCGGCGGAGCCGCCCGACGGCTCCGCCACGCCAAGCCACGGGGCGATGCGATGAGCGAGAACGCGGCGGCGAACACGGCTTCAGTACGGGCGACGGTGCGGCAGGCGCGTCGGCCGATCGCCGCCATCCCCGTGCTCGAGCTGTTGCTGCTGGCGCTGTTCGCCGTGCTGCCGCTGCTGCTGCCGGACTATCTCACGATCTTCGCCACCCGCGTACTGATCCTGTCGCTGCTGGCGCTGTCCTTCGACCTGGTCTGGGGCTATGCCGGGATCTTGAGCTTCGGCCAGGCGCTGTTCTACGGCAGCGCCGGCTATGTCGTGGCGCTGCTCGCCCGCGACCTCGACATCACCTCGATCTTCATCGTCTTGCCGGCGGCGCTGCTGGTCGGCCTGGTTCTGTCCTTCCTGATGGCCTGCTTCCTGATGCTCGGCCGCTTCCCGCCGAGCGCCATGTTCATCGCCCTCGGCACGCTCACCGGTTCCTACGCCGCCGACCGGCTGGCGCGCGGCTGGTACTATCTCGGCGGCCAGAACGGCATTCCCTCGATCCCTGAAATGACGCTCGGCAGCTTCGAGTTCGACCAGGGGCCAATCTTTTACTATCTCGCGCTGGTCACGCTCATCCTGGTCTATCTGCTCTGCCGCTTCCTGGTTCGCTCGCAATTCGGCCTGGCGCTCGCCGGCATCCGCGAGCAGGAAACGCGCATCGCCTTCTTCGGCTACCGTGTGCAGACGATCAAGACCATCGTCTTCACCGTCGCCGGCGCGATCGCCGGCTTGGCCGGTGGGCTTTACACCTTCCATGAAGGCTTTGTCTGGCCCAACATGGTGGGGGTCATCCTGTCGACGCAGATCGTGCTCTATGCGCTGTTCGGCGGCGTCGGCACGCTGATTGGCCCGGTGATCGGCGTCATCGCCATCGAGAGCGCGAGCTACGCCCTTTCCGACAGTTTTCAGCAGGTCTGGCCGATCATTCTCGGCGGCGTGCTGCTCGTCGTCATCCTGCTGCGCCCGACCGGCCTGATCAGCCTCATCGTCTCGCCCGAGGACCGGGTGGGCAGCTTCGGCCGCGGCGGTCACGCCAAGCGGCGGCGAGGCTGAGATGGCGTTGCTCGAGGTCGCGGGGCTAGCCAAATCCTTCGGCAAGCTCACTGCGCTGGCCGGCGTCGATCTTGCCGTCGAGGCGGGCGAGTTTCACGGGCTCATCGGACCGAACGGGTCGGGCAAGAGCACGCTGATGAAATGCATCGCCGGCGCCGAGCGGCCGAGCGCCGGCGCCATCCGCTTCGCCGGACGCGACATCACCGAGGCGCCGCCGGCCGAGCGCGCGCGCGCCGGGCTCAGCATCAAGTTCCAGATCACCAGCGTGCTCCCGTCGCTCACGGTCTACGACAACATCCTGCTGTCGCTGCAGGCGCAGGGCTCGCTGGCGACATTGCTGTTCTCGCGCACGCGCGCGGCGCTCCACGATCACGTGATGGCGGCGCTCGAGCAATTCCGCCTGGCCGACCGCGCCGGCGAGCCGGCGGCAATCCTGTCGCATGGCGAGCAGCAATGGCTGGAAATCGCCATGGCGCTGGCACCGAAGCCGCGCCTCCTGCTGCTCGACGAGCCGACCGCCGGCATGAGCCTCGAGGAACGGCGGCTCACCGGCGAGCTGCTGGGGCCGATCCGCGAGCGCTGCGCCTTGGTGATCGTCGAGCATGATCTCGATTTCATCCGCGACATCTGCGATGTGCTCACCGTCCTCGACCAGGGGAGCGTGCTCGACAGCGGCACGGTCGCAGACATCCAGAACAGCCGCAAGGTGCAGGAGGTCTATCTCACCCGTGTCTGACGAGACGCTGCTCGAGGTGAGCGACCTCTGCGCCGCCTACGGCCGCAGCCAAGTGCTGTTCGATGTCGGCCTGACGGCGCCGGCGCGCGGGGCAGTCGCCGTGCTCGGCCGCAACGGCGCCGGCAAGACGACGCTGATGAAGACCATTATCGGCGAGATAAAGGCCGGACGCGGCACGATCCGCTTCGCCGGACGCGACGCAACGCACTTGCCAACCGAGCAACGGGCGCGGCTCGGCCTCGGCTATGTGCCGCAGGAACATGCGGTGTTTGCCCGGCTTTCGGTGCGCGAAAATCTTGCCGTCGGCGCGCTGGGCGGGCGCGACCGCGGCGGTGTCGACCGTGTGCTGGCGATCTTTCCGAAGCTCGGCGAGCGGCTCAGCCAGGCGGCGGGGACGCTGTCGGGCGGCGAGCGCAAGATGCTGGCGATCAGCCGGGCGCTGCTCGGCGAGCCCAAGCTGCTGCTGCTGGATGAGCCGACCGAGGGCGTATGGATCGGCGTCATCGAGGAGATCGCCGACCGCCTGCGCGCTCTGGCACAGGAGATCGCCATCGTCATCGTCGAGCAACACCTCGACTTGGCGCTGAGCGTCGCCGGACGCGCCTATGTGCTCGACCGCGGCCGCGTCGCCCTCGAAGGACCTTCAGCCGAAATCCGCGACGATCCACGCCTGCTGCAATTCCTGGCGCCCTGAGTCTCGCACACAGATTCACCACGGAGGCACGGAGGACACGGAGAACAAGTGTCTGGCGCGCGAAGCGCGCCGTTGTTCGCTTCTCCGTGATCTCCGTGCCTCCGTGGTCAATCTTTTCCTGTCGCAGACGCGGAGCGACGGCGCCGCCGCTAAACGTGGACCGCGAAGCTCAGAGTCGCCACCCGACCTCTTTC
>JASHUO010000131.1 GCA_030039975.1 Alphaproteobacteria bacterium | reverse complement strand
GAACGCCGAGCGCTTCGTCTCGCCCTTGCAGGGGATCGAGAACGTGATCCTGACGCCGCATATCGGGGGCTCGACCGAAGAGGCGCAAGAGCGGATCGGCGCCGAAGTCGCGCGCAAGCTCGTCGATTACAGCGATGTCGGCTCGACGGTGGGGGCGGTCAATTTCCCGCAAGTGCAGCTGCCGGCGCGTCCGACCGGAACCCGCTTTATTCAAGTGCAGCGCAACTTGCCCGGCATGTTGCAGCGGCTCAACGAGATCTTCGCCCGGCGCGGGGTCAACATCGCGGCGCAGTCCTATCAGACCGATGGCGAGATCGGCTACGTCGTCATGGAAGCGGACCAGACCGGCGAGGATGCGCGCGCGATCCTGGAAGAGATCCGCGCTCTGGAAGGGACGATCCGGGCGCGCCTTCTCTACGATCGCGGCCAGGACACCCGCCGGTGATGCGCGCCGCCTGATCCAAAGCCGAGCGCCAACGCTGCCGCAGCCGCGCTAATTAGCCGCTCCTTAACCATGGCCTGCTACACCTTGTCGCGGGGAGCGATCACGCGTCGCCCCTGAGAGCGTCGTAGGGGGTGGGACGTCGTGCACATTCTGCGCAGCGCACTACATCAGCCGGAAAGCGCAGGCTGAGCCATGCCGTGGCGGGGGATGAATGTCTCGTTCCGGGACATGCTGTTCCTCCTCGTCTTCGCCTATCTTGTCATCGGCGCCGTCGCCCTGGCGCATGTGGCGAAGAAGCAGGAAGAGACGAAGGGCGCGGCGCCGCCGGGCAGCGTCATCGTCGACATTCATTGGGACGACAAGATCGACGCCGATGTCGATCTCTGGGTAGAGGCGCCGGGCGACGTGCCGGTCGGTTACTCCAACAAATCCGGCATGATCTTCAACCTGCTGCGCGATGATCTCGGCCATTCCGGCGACCCGCTGTCGATGAATTACGAGATCGCCTATGGCCGCGGCCTGTGGCCCGGCGAGTACACGGTGAACGCGCATCTCTATCGTTCGTCGGACGGTCACTTTCCGGTGCCGGTGCTGGCCAAGGTGGCGGTGCGCGGGCCCGATGGCGAGGTCACCAATCTCCTGCGCGCTTCGGTCGATCTCAATTATGTCGGGCAGGAAACGACGATCTTCCGCTTCAAGCTCGACGATAAGGGCCATCTCGTGCCCGGCAGCCTCAACCGCATTCACAAATCGCTGCGCAGCGCCTGGCAGCATCAGAGCGAGGCGGGGAAATGACCTCCTTCGTCCTCGCCTTTCTGTCGCTGGCGCTGCTGCTCGGCATCTATGCCTTTATCGGCCTGCCGCTCGGCGGGCGGCGGCGCCGCGTGCTGATGAGCGGCTTTTTCGCGCTGCTGCTGGCCGGGCTCTTCTTCGGCTATTCCGACATGCTGGGACGGCCGAAATCGACGCGGCTCGAGCTGCTGCGCAGCGGCGATCACGACGCCAAAGTGCTCGGCTCCTATATCCGCGAGGGCAGCGGCATCTATCTCTGGCTGCTGCTGCCCGGCACGCCCGAGCCGCGCTACTACGTGCTGCCTTGGGACGAGAAGACGGCGAGCGCGCTGCAGCAGGCGATCGAGGACAATGCGCGCCAGCATGGCGGCGGCATCGTCATGCAGCTTCCCTTCGAGCGTTCCTGGGACAAGCGCGCGCCGGTTTTCCACCCGCTGCCGCAGCCGAAGCTGCCGGACAAAGGCGGCGCGCCGCCGCCCGCACCGCTCTACGCCGCGCCCGAGCAGGGCGCCTGAGCGCCGATAAACCAAAGAGACGTTGAGGCAGTGAGAGGATGAGTTGGCGCGCAAAGCGCGCCCTAGAAACCCCTCACTGCCTCACCGTCTCTGTGGTCGTTAACTCTCGTAAGGCGGGCGGGTCCAGCCGTTGGGGGAGAGGGTGAAGATCTCGCAGCCCTCGGGCGTGACGCCGACGGTGTGCTCGAATTGCGCCGAGAGCGAGCGGTCCTTGGTGACCGCGGTCCAGCCGTCGCTAAGGATCTTCACCTCCCAGCGCCCGGCATTGATCATCGGCTCGACGGTGAAGAACATGCCTTCGCGCAGCTCGGGCCCGTCCTCGGGACGGCCGAAATGCAGGATCGACGGTGCGTCGTGGAAGATGCGGCCGATGCCATGGCCGCAGAAATCGCGTACCACGGAAAAGCGCCGCTCCTCGGCATACTCTTGAATGGCATGGCCGATGGCGCCGACCCGCACGCCGGGCCGCACCGCCGCGATGCCGCGCATCATCGCCTCCCAGGTCACCTCGACGAGGCGGCGCGCCTTGAGCGGCACCTTGTCGCCGACGAGGAACATGCGGCTGGTGTCGCCGTGCCAGCCATCGAGGATGACGGTGATGTCGATGTTGACGATATCGCCCTCGTCGAGCTTGCGGTCGCCCGGGATGCCGTGGCAGACGACATGGTTGATCGAGGTGCAGATCGAGCGCGGGAAGCCGCGATAGTTGAGCGGCGCCGGGATCGCGCCGTGATCGACGATGAAGCCGTGGCAGAGCCGGTCGAGCGCGTCGGTGGTGACCCCGGGCTTGACGTGCGGGGTGATGAAATCGAGCACCTCGGCCGCCAGCCGCCCGGCCTTGCGCATGGCGGCGAAATCCTCGGCGCCGTGAATCCTGATGCGTCGCTCTTCGGGATCGGGCGCTTTCATTCCGGCCACCACTGCACGTTGCTGTAGGTTCATCATATACTACCTGCTCCCGCCGTGACCTCGAGCGGCGCTTCGATCTCTATGCCGTCGGTCTCGACCCGGCAATAATAGCACAACACCTCGACTCCGGCGGCCCGAGCCTCCTCGAAGGCCATGGCGTAGACCGGGTCGATATCGGCGGCGATGCGGAAGCGGGCGCAGTCGCTGCGCTGCACCACATAGAGCATCACCGCCCGGCGCCCGGCCGCCGCCATGGCGCCGAGTTCGGCCAGATGCTTCGCGCCCCGCGCCGTGACGCTGTCCGGGAACTCGGCGTCCCGCCCGCGCCGCAAATGGACGTTCTTGACCTCGACATAGCAGATAGGGCGTTGGGGCGCCGTCAGCAACAGGTCGATGCGGCTGTTCCGGCCATAGGGGACCTCGCGCCGCATCTCGGAGTAGCCGCGCAGGGCCGCGATCCCTCCGGCGGCGATCGCCTCGGCGGCAAGGCGGTTGGCGTGGGCGCTGTGGATGCCGACGAGCTGCTGACCGGCGCGGACCAGCTCCCAGGACCAGGCGAGCTTGCGCTTGCGATCGGTCGAGGGCAGCAGCCAGACCTCGGCGCCAGGCTCGCAGAGCCCCAGCATGCTGCCGGGATTGGCGCAATGGGCGGTGGTTTCGGTCCCATCCAGCAGCCGGACATCGGCGAGAAACCGCTTGTAGCGCCGCAGCAGGACGCCGCGGCGCAGCGACCGGGGAAAGCGCATGGTGGCGCTATAGGGGTCGCACCGGACCGCGGCAAGCGCTGCGGGCCATTGTGCCGGAATGGGCTTTCCGTCTAACTAGAGCCCGCCGCCTTGCCGGGAGGAGCTATGAGCACCGAGAAAATCGTCACCGCCGCCGTCCTCATCAT
>JASHUO010000130.1 GCA_030039975.1 Alphaproteobacteria bacterium | reverse complement strand
TCCATCGCCTGCAAGCCGGCGCCGAGCCAATGCTGGATCCAGGCGATGCGCTGCGCCTCGCTCACCTTGAGCACGTCGGTGAGGTAATTGCGGATGCGCGGCACGATCAGCGGGTGCGAATCGGCGACATTGATGAGGGCGAAGCCCCTGACCCAGGCCCGCGCCAAGAGGTCCTTGGGCAGGATCGGCGGGTTGGGGTATTTCTCCTCGAGATATTCGAGGATCGCCACGGATTGGAACAGCTTGGCGTCGCCGTCATAAAGCGTCGGCAACACGGCCTGCGCATTCTCCTTGCGGTATTCCGGCTTGAACTGGTCGCCGCGGTCGAGATTGATGACCACATCCTCGCGCGTCAGCCCCTTCAGATTGAGCGCGATGCGCACCCGGAAGGTCGCCTGCGAGCGCCAATAGGTGTAGAGCTTCACCCCTCCCTCCCTTTGGTTTGAGTTCGCCCGTCAGCCTTGCACACGCGACCGGTCGAGTCGAGGGTCGGGGCGCGGCGAAGCCACCCTGCAGCCGGTGGCTATTTCCGCGCTGTCCGCGGCGCCTTGATCTTGAGCAGCTTCGCCGCGTTGCCGCCGAGGATCGCCGCTTTGTCGGCCGCGCCGAGCGGGGCGGTGGAGACGAAGCGCACCGGGTTGGGCTCGGCCATGTCGAAGGGATAGTCGCTGCCGAGGAGCACGTGGTCGCTGCCCCAGGTGCGAACGAGATAGTCGAGCTGGTGATGGGTGAAGACGATGCTGTCGAAATAGAGCTTCTTAAGATAGCTCGTCGGTTTTTTCTTGATCGCGCTGCGGGTGTCCGAGCGCGCACCGTGACCATGGTCGCTGCGCCCGGAATAGGCCGGCAGGAAGCCGCCACCATGCGCGACGCAGATCTTGAGCCGCGGATAGGCGTCGAGCACGCCGCCGAAGATGAGATGGCTCACCGCGACGGTGCTATCGAGCGGGTTGCCGATGAGGTTGATGAAATAGTGATCGGCGAGCCGCCTGCCCTCGGTGAAGCCGTTGGGATGCATGAAGATGAGGATGCCGAGCTCCTCGGCCTTGGCGAAAAACGGCCGGAAGCGCGGCTCGGAGAGCTCGGCACCGGCGACGTTGGTGCAGATCTCGACGCCGCGCAGCCCCAGCTCCTTCACCAGCCGCTCGAGCTCCGCCACCGCCAGCTCGGGCGCTTGCAGCGGCACCGTGCCCATGCCGACGAAGCGGTCGGGATGTTGCGCGACGATCTCGGCGATGCGGTTGTTGACGAGGCGCGAGGTCTCGCGGCCGAGCTCGGGCGGCGCCCAATAGTAATATTGCGGCGGCGCCGGCGAGATCGCCTGCACATCGATGCCGAGCTTGTCCATGTCGGCAAGCCGCGTCTCGACCGAGGTGAGCTTGTCGCGGATCGTTTCCTGCTGCTTGCGGTTGACCTCGCGCGTCGCCTCGTTGGCATGGCGCAGCATCGGCTCGTAATCCGGGCGGAAGGCGGGCTGGGCCACGCGCTCGGCCCCCGGGGCGAAGACGTGGCAATGGATGTCGACGGTGAAATGGCGGCGCGGCGCCGCTTTTCCGCGCGCGCGTTTTGCCGCGACACGCATGGCATGGGCGGCGGCGGGATGGCAGGTATAGAGCAAGCTCAATTTCCTCCTCGTTCCAAGGCGCGGCAGGCGCGCCAGATTTTTTCCGGCGTCGCCGGCATGTCGATGAGCGTGCCGGGGAGCGCATCGGTGATCGCATTCATCACCGCAGCGAGCGCGCCGGTGGTCCCGGCCTCGCCCGTGCCTTTGACGCCGAGCGGATTGGTGCGGCACGGCACCGGGTGGAGCTCGCTCGCGATTTCCGGCAACGTGTCGGCGCGCGGCATCGTGTAGTCCATGAACGAGCCCGCGAGAAGCTGCCCGCTCGCATTGTCGTAGACCGCGTCCTCGTACAGCGCCTGGCCGATGCCCTGGGCGATGCCGCCATGGACCTGGCCCTCGACCAGAACGGGATCGAGCGCCACGCCGCAATCATCGATCGCGACATAGGCGGCGATGATGACGATGCCGGTCTCGGGATCGATCTCGACCTCCGCGACATGGCAGCCATTGGGGAAGGATTGCGGCACCTCGACACGCGCCTTGCTGTCGAGCGGCTCGCCCGTCGCGGCGGCCTTCGCCGCAACCTCGAACAGCGAGACCGTCCGGTCCGTGCCGGCAATGCGAAAAGCACCTTGGGCATAGTCGATATCGGCCTCGGCGGCTTCGAGCAGCGACGAGGCGACGCGGCGGCCCTTCTCGATCACCAGCTCGACGGCGCGCAGCGAGGCCGAACCGGTGGTCATGGTGTTGCGCGACGCCACGGTGCCGGTGCCGTCGACGGCAAGGTCGCTGTCGCCGTTGCGCACCGCCACCATCGACTCGGCAATGCCGAGCCGCTCGGCAACGAGGCGGCCGAAGATCGTGCGATGGCCCTGCCCGGTCGGTCCAGTGGCGAGGTCGAGCGTCGCCTTGCCGTCGCCGAGAAAGACCATCCCGGCGCCTTCCTGGGGCGCGCCCCCGGCATGCTCGAGGAAGCAGGAAATGCCGAGCCCGCGCCGCTTTCCCGATGCCGCCGAGCGCTGGCGCCGCGCGGCGAAGCCGGCAACATCGGCGAACGCGAGGGCCTTCTCGAACAAGGCCGGGAAGTCGCCGCTGTCATAGGTGACGCCGACCGGCGCCTTGTATGGGATCTCCTTCGGAGCGATCAGGTTGCGCCGGCGCAGCTCGATGCGGTCGATGCCGGAGAGCCGCGCCGCCTCGTCGATAACGCGCTCGATGGCGTAATTCGCCTCCGGCCGCCCCGCGCCGCGATAGGGGCCGGTCGGAACGGTATTGGTGAACACGCATTTCACCTCGGCGGCGATGCGCGGGATGCGGTACATGCTGCTGAGACAGCGCGCGAAGTTGCTGGTGGCGATGAACGCGCCGTGCGAGGTGACATAAGCGCCCATGGCGGCCAGCACGGTCACGCGGAGGGCGAGAAAGCGCCCCTCACCGTCGAGCGCCAGCGCCGCGTCGGTGATGGTGTCGCGCGCCTGCTGGTCCGACAGAAAGGCCTCGCTGCGCGTCGACATCCAATGCACCGGCCGGCCGACACGCTTGGCCGCCGCCAGCAGCGCGACATATTCAGGATAGGCCGGCGCCTTCATGCCGAAGCCGCCGCCGACATCCTCGGTCACGACGCGCAGCTTGCCGCGCTCGATCCCGAGAATGGCGAGGAGCTGCTCACGCACCAGATTGACGCCCTGCGCGCCGACGCTCAGACAATAGGCGTCGCTCGCCGCGTCATAGCTCGCC
>JASHUO010000129.1 GCA_030039975.1 Alphaproteobacteria bacterium | reverse complement strand
ATCGACGACGAGCGCTTTCGACGCCAGCAGCGCCTCCACCTCGTCAAGCCGCAGCAGCCGCTCCTCGCCCCGCGCAATGAGGCGCGCCGCGGGCGTGTTCAGGACGCGGGAGGCGCTGTCGACCTCCGCCGTCAGCGCCGGGATACCGGCGTGGCGCGCCGCCTGCTCGGCCCGGGCGAGCGCCGTGCGCGCCGACTTGGTTTGGAGGCGTCGCATCGCGATCCCGGCAACGACCAGCTCGTGGACGGTTCTGAGGGCGGGCGGGAAGGCCGCGGGGTCGAGTCCCGCGAGCTTGCGCTCGGCCTCGTCGAGGCGCCCGATCAGCAGGAGGCGCCGGATCTCGAGATACCGCGCATGTGCGGCGTTCGCCCGGTCGCCATGCGCTTCGAGCGTCGCTCGCGCCGCGTCGAGCGCCTTGGCCGGCCAGCCCAGATCGCGCGAGACGAGGGCGATCTCGGCTTCGGCGACGACGCATCGGGCGCGCGCCACGGGTTCTTTGGGACCGAAGGCGCGCGCCGCACGTCGCACGAGGGTGCGCGCGCGCTCGAGATCGCCGAGCTGCGCCATCGCGATGCCGCGCAGCGCCAGCGCCGGCGCGTCGTCGCGCAGGGCAACCCGATTCAGGGCGCCGAGGGGATCACCCGCGGCAAGGGCCCGCGCCGCCGCCGTGATCAGCGAGTCCATCGGAATCCCGCCACACTTGTAACTCCCGCCGTTCGAGACCCCGTACCTAATCTATCTCACGACGATCAACCAGCGCGTCCTAGCGACAGGAGAGAAGAACGATGACGAAACATCTGACCGGTACGCGTGACGCGTGGCTGTCCGCGCGGATCGAATTGCTCAAGGCGGAGAAGGAGCTCACGCGCCGCAGCGACGAGCTGGTGCGGCAGCGGCAGGAACTGCCCTGGGTTCGCATCGACAAGGCGTATCGCTTCGAGACCGACGAAGGCGGCGCTTCGCTGGCGGACCTCTTCCGCGGACGCTCGCAGCTCCTCGTTTACCACTTCATGTTCGGGCCGGACTGGAAGGCCGGCTGTCCCTCCTGCTCGATGATCGCGGACGGCTTCAACGGGTTCGCGATGCACCTCGCCAACCATGACGTGATGCTCTGGGCCGTGTCGCGGGCGCCGCTGGCGAAGCTGCAGGCGTACAAGCAGCGAATGGGGTGGAGTTTTCCCTGGGCCTCTTCGCATGGCGGCGACTTCAACTTCGACTTCAACGTCGCGTTCACCGAGGAGCAGCAGCGCACAGGAGGCGTCCAATACAATTACGAGCGCGGCGGCCACGCGATGGATGTGACGCCGGTCCCGCCGGCCGTCGCCCAGTTCGCGGCCAGCTGCGGAACCGACGCGCCCAGCTTTACCCGCGATCGGCCGGGCATGAGCGCGTTCGTGCGCGAGGACGGCGTGCTCTACCACACCTATTCCACCTATGCGCGCGGGCTGGACGGACTCTGGGGCGCGTATCAGTGGCTCGACCGTGCTCCCCAGGGGCGCAACGAGAAGGGCGTCTGGTGGCGCCGCCACGACGAGTACGACAAGCACTGAGCCACGACACATGGTTTCCGAGCCAGCGTCTCGGCGCGCCTTCTTCGGCGTCTCGGTACTGCTCTTCGCCGCCAGCGTGGCGGTGACGATCGCCCGGTGCGCGTCGATGTCGGCGATGGGCGAGATGCCCTTGTGTGGCGGCTGGACGATGTCGACGGCGTGGCTGCGGATGCCGGGACAGACCTGGCCCGGCGCCGCAGCGTCGTTCCTTGGCATGTGGGTCGTGATGATGCTGGCGATGATGCTGCCGTCCCTGGTGCCGATGCTGTGGCGCTATCGCCGGGCGGTCGGCAGGGCAGGCGAGGTGCACCTCGATCGGCTGACCGCGCTGGTGGGCGGAGGGTACTTCTTCGTCTGGACGCTGTTCGGGGCGGCCGCCTATCCGCTCGGCGCCGCGCTCGCGGCGGTCGAGATGCGGTTCCCGGCGCTGGCGCACGCCGCTCCGGTCGCGGGCGGCGTCGTCCTCCTGATCGCCGGCGCACTCCAGTTCACGGCGTGGAAGGCCCATCACCTTGCCTGCTGCCGAGCGGCACCGGAGCGCGGCCATGCCTTGTCGGCGGAGACCGGCGCCGCCTGGCGGTATGGCACGCGCCTCGGCCTCCACTGCAGCTACGCCTGTGCCGGCCTGACGGCGATCCTGCTCGTGATCGGAGTCATGGATCTGCGCGCGATGGCGCTGGTGACAGCAGCGATCACCGCCGAACGTCTTGCACCGGACGGCGAGCGTGTCGCCCGCGCCATCGGCGCCGTCGCCCTCGCGGCAGGGCTCTTCCTGATCGCGCAGGCGGCCGGGCTCGGATAACGCGGCGCCGTTACTCGAGCGTGAAGCCGACCTTCAACGTGGCCTGATACTGACGCACCTTGCCATTGTCGATCGCGCCGCGCACCTGAACCACTTCGAACCAGCCGAGGTGTCGGAGGGTTTTTGACGCCCTTTCGATCGCGTGGTCGATGGCGCGCGATATGCTTTCTTCCGAAGTTCCGACGATCTCGACCACTCGGTAGACCGCTTCCGTCATGTCAACCTCCCTGGCCGGCGATGGTCGCAGCGCCATCGCTTCCCTTGGAATATGGGAATGGGCGAGAGGCGCGCGAGTGCTCGCGGTTGCGCCGTCGTGCTAAAGAGTGCGTGACGCAGGGTAAGGGGGATTCCGGCAATGATGCGTCAGATCTGGATCGAGCGACACGGACCACCCGAGGTGCTGGCGCTGCGGGAGGCGGCCATGCCGACGCCTCGCGCCGGCGAGGTACTGATCCAAGTCGCGGCCGCCGGGGTCAATTTCGCCGATATCATGGCGCGGCGTGGCGTTTATCCGGACGCGCCGAGGCCGCCTTGTGTCGTGGGCTACGAGGTCGCCGGCGAGGTCATCGCCCTGGGTGAGGGTGTCGCCGAGTTTGCCGTCGGTCAAAGCGTCGCAGCGCTCACCCGCTTCGGCGGTTACTCGACCCATGTGACAGTCCCGCAGGTTCAGGTGTTTCAACTTCCGGCGGGGCTTGATCCTGCGCATGGGGCGGCACTGCCATTGACCTATCTGACGGCCTATCAACTCGTTGTCGCGATGGGCCGCCTGGGCAAGGGTGAGACCGTGCTTATCCACTCGGCCGGAGGCGGCGTCGGGCTCTCGGCGATCGAACTCGCACACATCGTCGGCGCGGAGGTGATCGGCGTCGCATCCCGGGCCAAGCATGACTTCCTGCGCAGCCGCGGCGTGACGCGGCTGGTCGATGCCCGCAGCGAGGATCTGGTCACGCGGGTGAAGGCCCTGACCGATGGGCGCGGCGTCGATCTCGCGCTCGATCCCATCGGCGGGCGCTCCTGGCGGCAAAGCGTGGATTGCCTCGCACCGTTAGGGCGGCTCGGCGCCTTCGGCTTTGCCGCAGCCGCCGATCGGCCGGGGCGCTGGCTGCCCATGCTGCGCGCTGCAGCAGGCGTGCCGTGGCTGCGTTTCACTCCATTGGCGCTGATGAACGCCAATCACGGGGTCTTTGGCGTCAATCTCGGCCATCTCTGGGGTGAAACAGCGATGCTGCGCCGCTGGCTCCTCGACATCCTTCGCTGGCAGTCGGAGGGCAAGATCAACCCCGTGGTCGACCGCTCCTTTCCGTTCGCCGAGGCTGCGGCGGCGCACGCCCACATCGAAGCGCGGCGGAATGTCGGCAAGGTGCTGCTGGTTCCCAGAGCGGACTCATGCCCTCCGGCAGCACGCTGACGAGCCGAACGAGCGACAGCGCGCTTGGCCGGGCCGGCATCGCGCGGCCGATCGAGGCCGCTCCCCGGGCGGTCAGTGCCCGCGACGTTTGCCGCGGCCTGCGGGCTGCGCCGCCGCTCGCCGGGTCGCGGCCCGCGGCTTGGCTTTGGCGCTGGCTGCGCCAAGCTTTTTGGGCTTGGCCGCCGCGGCGCGGGCGGCGCGCGGCTTGGTTTTTGCGGCGGGCGCCTTCTTTGGTTTGGCTGCGGCGCTGCGCTTCGGGGCGCGCGGCCGCACTATCGTATCGGCGACGGCGCGGGCGAGATAAGCTTTGCGCAGAACATCGCTTTCGGCTGCGGGAGCGCCGCTCACCACCTCCGCCTCGACGACCGCAAGACGCGCGCAATAGGCCCCGCGCACCGCAAGCCCGTCATCCGTCGTTTCCATCTGAGCGAAGCCGGCGACCGACGCCGCAATCGCCGCGGCAGTTCGGGCGACGAACACGCTGCGGATCGTGTGCTGGTCGCTGGTCGGTGCCGTTCCGGTCGCCTGCGCCTCGCCGGATGGCGCGGCCTCCGCAGCGGCGGCTTCCGGCGCGACCCCGGCTTTCTTTTCCTCGGTCGGTCGCGGAGCGTTCTCGACCTTCTCCTCCGTACCTTCCAGCGTCTGGGCGCCGTTGTCAGCCATTCTCGTTCTCCCTCTTCGGCGGTTCGAGCGAGTCCACGATACGCAGGCGCGGCCTCATCTGGGCGCGGGCAGCGGGGACCATCTTGTCTAGGCGATCGTGTCGAAAGGTCCGGCGACAGCAGCCTTATGTCAAGGGGTGCTGCGATGACGGCGACGAAATGAGCGGATGCGCGATCTCGCTCCAACGCGGTGGGCGCGACAGGGGCGGATCTGCGCACTGGCTGGCTGATTTCCCCTGACCGCTCCCGCGGTCGCACGATGCCGGCGCGGCCGCGGTCACCCGCCATTGACGCCTCTAGTGGTCCGTGGGACGATCACACCACCCTGTAGCAAAACCGATACACGAGATCAGGCACCCCTGGGGGTCGCCGGCTTCGATTCCTGGTCAGGAGGCCTTGCTTTTCTCGGAGTGCGCTCCGACCCCGCGGCGCCTCGCGAGCATAGACGAAGAAGAAAGGGCGCGGCTGGCGATTGCCCGCCTTCGCGGGGGTTCCACCGGCCGGAGAGCCGGTCGGTTAAACAGGGAGGAAGACGATGAAAGGGAGGACGCTTGCCTTAAGCGCGGCGGCTCTTGCCGGCGTGCTTCTCGTATCCCCGGCCGTTGCGCAGAAGCAGTACGGTCCCGGCGTTACCGACAAGGAGATCACGCTCGGGCAGACCATGCCGTACAGCGGTCCCCTTTCGGCCTATGGCACCATTGGCCGGGCGGAAACCGCCTATTTCGCGATGATCAATGACCAAGGCGGCGTCAACGGCCGCAAGATCAAGCTCATCAGCCTCGATGACGGTTACAGCCCGCCCAAGACGGTCGAGCAGACGCGGCGTCTCGTCGAAGAGGACAATGTTCTGGCCGATTTCAACCCGTTGGGCACGCCGACCAACACAGCGATCCAGAGATACCTCAACGACCACAAGGTACCGCAGCTCTTCGTCGCGACCGGGGCGACCAAGTGGGGCGACCCCAAGCATTTCCCCTGGACCATGGGCTGGCAGCCGGCCTACCAGACGGAAGGCCATATCTATGCCCAGTATCTCCTGGAGCATAAGCCCGGCGCCAAGATCGGCATCCTCTACCAGGACGACGATTACGGGAAGGATTACGTCAAGGGCCTCACGGACGGGCTCGGAGCCGACGCCAAGACGATGATCATCAAGGCGGTCAGCTACGAGACCACCGACGCCAACGTCGAGTCTCAGG
>JASHUO010000128.1 GCA_030039975.1 Alphaproteobacteria bacterium | reverse complement strand
AACCCGACCTGGCTGCTCGCCGGCCCCGGCAGGAATTGGCAGAGCGCAACGAGATCGACATAAGCCTGCTCGTCGAGCCAGCGCCGCCGCTCAACAAATTCGGCGCGGAAATAGCCGATATGCGCGATCGGGCCGCCGAAGCAGCTGAGCCCGAGCTTGAAGAAAACGCGCAGGATTTCGAGCGCAGAGCCGGTTCGGCGGTCCTCTGTCGTCGAGCGCGCGGCCATCGTCATCGGGCGCTTAACGCCGCCGCGTCAACACGTCGGGATTCACCACGTTGATCGGCGCGCCGGCGGCATAAGCATTGATCTGGTCGAAGATGTCGCTGAACTGCAGCTCGTATTCCTCGCGCGTGACATAGCCGATATGCGGGGTGCCGATGAGATTGTCGAGCGCGAGCAGCGGATCGCGCGGATCGGTCAGCGGTTCCGTCTCGAAGACATCGACCGCCGCCATGCCCGGACGGCCGGCGCGCAGCGCGGCCAGGAGTGCGCCCGGCTCGATCAGCCCGGCGCGGCTGGTATTGACCAGCACCGATGTCGGCTTCATCCGCGCAAGATCGGCGGCGGTGACGATGCCGCGTGTCGCCGGCACGAGGCGCATATGCAGCGAGATGACGTCGCATTCCTCGAAGAACGCCGCCTTGCTGGGCGCGGTCTCGATCCCGTCGGCAGCGGCGCGCGCCAGCGACGCCTCGCGCGCCCAGGCGAGCACCTTCATGCTAAAAGCCTTGCCATAGCCGGCAACGGCGGCGCCGATCCGGCCATAGCCGTAAATGCCGAGCGTCTTGCCGCGCAAGCTGGTGCCGACGCCGATCTGCCAGCGCCCGGCCTTGAGCGATGCCATCTGTTGCGGGATCTGGCGAAACGCCGCCAGCACCAGGCCCCAGGTAAGCTCGGCCGTGGCGTAGGAAGGCGTGCCGGCATGCATGTTGGACGAGACGATCGCGCCCAGCGCCGTGCAGGCCTCGACGTCGATATGCGGATAGACGCTGCGCTGGCTGATGAGCTTCAGCTTCGGCAAGCGCTGGAGCAGCGGCGCGCGGATCTGGGTGCGCTCGCGGATCAGCACGAGCGCCTCGGTGTCGGCGAGGCGCTCGGCAAGGCGATCCACATCCTGGACGTGATCGTTCCAGATCTTGACCTCGTGACCCGCCAGCTTGGCGAAGCAGGGCAGCGTGCGCAGTGTGTCGAAGTAGTCGTCGAGAATGGACACCTTCATGGTTGCGCTCCCCATCGGACGGGGGCTACCGCCGCCCCGCTCTTTCCCGGCTCGGAGCCGGTTGTAATTCGGACCATGCCGCAGGAGCAAGGCCGCGCGGCCGCAGCCTTGAAGAAGGTCAAGCCCACGATCTTTCGAGAGGCGCTTGGTGAGGTCGAGAAAAAGCGGGGACCCGGGAACGGGTCCCCGCTTCGATCGGCAGGACGTCAGTACTCCGAGACCAGGGTGAGCTGCGGCACCAGCTCCTTGCCCTTCGTCTCCGGGCTGAACAGCAGCGTGACGACAAACACGAATGCCGCGCCGCACGTCGCGACCAGCATCGGCACGGCAAAGCCGAGCGGCTGACCGGCGGCGAAGATCGCGAGCAACGGTCCCGCGAAGCCCGCCCAGATCGCCCCTTGGTGATAGCAGAAGCCGGCGGCGGTGGCGCGCACCTCGGTCGGGAAGCGCTCCGAGAGATAGCTCGGATTCTGCCCGTAGATCGCGCCGAGGAAGGCCCCCTGCACGATGAAGGCGGCCGCGATCATGGTGTAGGAGGCGGTGAAGAGGTAGAGCGGCGTGATGAAGAAGCCGATCGCTGCCGGAATGATCATCGCCCAGCGCCGGCCCAGCTTATCCGCCACCCAGCCCCAGAAACCGCTGGCCACGAACGCCACCAGGTTGGCCAGGGCGATCGGCAGCGCGACCATCGCTGGGTTGAGATGCAGATCCTTCTGCAGATGGGTCGCGAACATGCCATAGACCGAGTAGTAGATGACGAAGCCGCTCGCCATCCACAAGCAGGCCATCAAGGTGTTCGGCAGCAGCCGCAGGCGGAAGATGTGGAGCAGCGGCGCACGGAATTCCTGCCTCTGCTCGCGTTGGATCCGGTTGTTTTCCTTCCAGACCTCGGGCTCCTTGACGTAGTAGCGGATCCAGACGACGGCCAGCGCCGGGATGATGCCGAGCATCAGCAGGCCGCGCCAGCCGATGACGTCATAGAGCAGGCCGTAAGCCGCGCTCGATAGCAGGAAGCCGATGCTCCAGGAGCCCTGCAGCACGCCGCTCATGAAGCCGCGCGAGCGCGTCGGCCAGGATTCCATCGCCAGCGCCGCGCCGGCAGGCCATTCCGCGCCCATGCCGATGCCGAGCGCCGCGCGGAAGAAGAAAAGCATCGCGAAGCTTGGCGCGAGGCCGGCGGCGAAGTTGCAGATCGAGTACCAGAGGATGGAGATCATCAGCGGCTTCTTGCGGCCGATGCGATCGGCCAGCCACCCGGACCCGACCGCGCCCACCAGGCGCAGCCAGAGCGTGATCGTGAACACGGCGGTCACGGCGACGAGCGGCACCCCGAAGGAGTTCGCGATCGGCACCATGATGAGGAGGAAGATGGTGAAGTCGAAAGCATCGAGCGTCCAACCCAACCAAGCCGCCGTCCAGGCGAGCCATTGTTCTTTCGTAGGCTCTCTCCACCAGGGTATCTGAGCGGTCGCTTCTATGGATGCTGATGCTGCCATCTGACGTCCTCCCTTGCTGCGTTGTCCTCCCAAACCGATCAAGACGTGTCTGCGGCGTCGCCCGAGGCGCGCCGTGCTTCTGACACTCGAAAAGCTTTTTTTCTTCTTCTCGTCCTGCACCCGGCATGATCACGGGTCCGCCGCGATCGATGTCGCCGCACAGGAAGGCCGAGCATCAACCGGAAAGCCGCGGATTGGCAAATAAATAATTTTTAGCCCCGGCCGGGCATAGGGGCGAAAGCCGCACGGCGGTTGAGCCAGTCTCCCTGTCCGATTGGCGCAGCGTAATACGCCGTGGGTCAGCAAGGCGCCTCAGTGCACCGCTGCGTACATGATCTTCTCCTGGGTCGCCTCGCGTGGGTCGAATTCGGCAACGATCTGGCCGCCGCGCGCCACCAGGATGCGGTCGGAGATCTTCAGGATCTCCGGCAGATAGGACGAGATCACGACCACCGCCTTCCCCTCGCGGGCGAGGCCACGGATAATCTCGTGGATCTCTTGGACTGAGCCCACGTCCACGCCGCGCGTCGGCTCGTCCAGAATGATGAGGCGCGGCTCTTGCGCGAGGCTTTTGGCGACCACGACCATCTGCTGATTCCCACCCGACAGCTCGATAACCCGGCTCAGGCGATTGATCGACGTGATGCGCGTCTTGCCGATCCAGTTGGCAGCTATCCTGTCGCGGTGACGCTTCACGTAAATATGCCGACGCCGTCCCGCCAGCGACGCGAGCCAGCCGGTGTAGATGTTCTCGTCCGTCGTCATGGTCTCGAAGAAACCGGCGACCTTCCGGTCCTCGGTCACATAAGCGATTCCGTCCCGCACTGCCTGCGCTGGCACGCGGTAGCGCACCGGCCGGTCGCCGAGGTAGATCATTCCGCCGTGCAGCAGATTCCGCTTGCGCGCGCCGGCGATCACCTG
>JASHUO010000127.1 GCA_030039975.1 Alphaproteobacteria bacterium | reverse complement strand
CCAGCGCATCATCGCCGAGCAGGAAGCGCGCATCACCGGGCAGCTCGCCGGGCATGGCCGCGTCGTGCCGGAGGAATGGATCGTCGCGATCGGCGCGGCGCAACACGCCGTGCGCGCCGAGCGCGAGGCGGGTGCCGTGGCGGTGACGCGCCCCGATGGCAGGCGGCACGTCGTGGCGACGGATTGGCAGCCGGCGCAGCCGCTGTTCCGTGCCAGCATCGACGGCGCGGCCGTCATCTTCCAGGTCGACCGCGACGGCATCGGCTTCCGCCTGACGCGCGCCGGCAGCGTGCTGGGCGTGAAGGTGCTGCCGCCGCGCGCCGCCGCGCTGCTCGCGCAAATGCCGGTGAAGCAGCCGCCGGACCTCTCGCGCTATCTGCTGTCGCCGATGCCGGGCCTGCTCGTCTCCGTCGCGGTCGGCGAAGGCCAGGAGGTCAAGGCCGGTGAAGAGCTTGCGGTGGTCGAGGCGATGAAGATGGAGAATGTGCTGCGCGCCGAGCGGGACGGGACGGTGGCGAAGGTGCGCGCCCGCGCCGGCGACAGCCTCGCCGTCGACCAGATCATCCTGGAATTCGCCTGAGGCGGCGATGGCGGTGCTGGCGCTTCGTCTCGTCATCATCGGCCGCGTTCAAGGCGTCGGCTTCCGCGCCTGGACCTGCCGCCAGGCGCGGCGCCGCGCCGTGCGCGGCTGGGTCCGGAACCGTGGGGACGGCAGCGTCGAGGCGCTCGTCATCGGCGACAGCGACGCGGTCGAGGCGATGGTCGAAGCCTGCGCCTCAGGCCCGGCGCTCGCCGAAGTGCGCGAGCTCAGGCGCCATCCCGCCGAGGATGACGGCTCGGCCGGATTCCACGAACGCCCGACGGTTTAGGAGCCGGTCTGGATTACGCCAGCCGCTCGATCGTCTCGATCAACCAGGCGCGGTGGCGCCGCTCGTCGGCGAGCCCGCTCTCGAGCGTGCGCCGCAGCTCCGGCGAGGCATGACGGTGTTGCACCGCCCGCTCATAAGCGATGTTCGTGTCGTCTTCGTTGGTCTTCATGGCGCGGAGGATCGCCTTGTCGCCGACCAGGCCGGCGAGAACGACCTTGCCTTGGGTCAATAAAGCCTTCATGTCGCCTTCCTTGGGCGGCGTCTTGCCCATGGCCGAGAGGGCGGCATCGAGCTCTTCGATGTGGCGGAGATGATCGCGGCGAAAGCCGGCAAGGGTCGAGCGGTGATTGGCCGTGCCGAGACGCTCGATCGCGGCGTCATAGGCGAGGACGGCGTCGTGGTCGAGCAGGACAAGGTCGGTGAGCAGCGAGTCGAGCTTGTCCTCGGTGCCGACGGTCGTGACCATGTCGTCTCCTCCGAATGCTGGGACCGATGCACCAACGCCAGCGCCGCGTTGGCGGCTCAGCCTTCAGCCGCGGATTGCGCGGCGCCCGGCGGCGCCGCGCCTTGACGCGCATCGCTCGCCGCGATCAGCCCGCAATCAGCTTGCGATAGAGATGCCAGGTGGCGTGGCCGAGGACGGGCATCACCACGATCAATCCGAGCAGAAGCGGGATCGAGCCCAACACCAGCCCGCTGGCGACGATGAGGCCCCACAGCGCCATCGGCACCGGGTTGGCGGCAAAGGCATTGACCGAGGTCCAGACCGCCCGGCCGAGCGTCACGTCGCGGTCGATCAGCAGCGGGAAGGACACGGTACCGATCGCCAGCACCAGGACGGCGAAGAGGAAGCCGACACCGACGCCGACGACGATCAGCGCCCAGCCTGCCCCGGTGGTGAGAACTTCGCCGACGAAGCCCATGAGCGATGCCGGCGGCTTCAAGCCGAAGGTCGCGAAATAGATCGCCTGCGCCACCGCCAGCCAGAGCAGGAAGATCGCGACCAGCAGCAAGCCCAGCACCGCGATCTTGCCGAAGGCGGGAGAGCCGACGACGCCGAAGGCATCGGGCCAGGCGCTGTGGACACCGAGCTCCCGCCGCCGGCTCATCTCGTAGAGGCCGAGACCGGCGAAGGGGCCGAGCAGGGCAAAGCCGGAGGCGAGCGGGAAGAGCAGCGGCACCATGCCATAGCCGAAAGCGAGCCGCGCCAGGACAAGGCCGAGGACCGGATAAATCACGCAGAGGAAAAGCACATCGGTGCGGAAGTTGCGGAAATCATCGAGGCCGCGGGCCAGAACCTCGCCCAGATCGGTGATGGTGATGCGGCGGATCGTCAGCAGCGGCGTCCGCACATCTTCCTGCGTTTCGCCGATCGCGCGGCCGGCCGACTCGACCGCCAGACCGGCCAGCCGGAATTGATCCGATACCCACTCGATGGGGTTGCGAATGGTCGTCGCCATAGGTGCTCCTCCCGAACCAAGGGTTCGAGGGCCGCGACCCGTCTCGTGTCGACGTGCCCGATCCGGCCGCCAGCCACGAGAGAGCTGCGACCCGCCGTTCCCGCAATCATACACCAAGACGATGCCTTGGCACCGGATCGATTCCGGCTTTCGCGGGAATGACGGAATACTTTGATTTTGCTATAGTTTTTCGAATCTGCCACGCGAAAGAGCCACCGTGTACAAAGCGCGCAGCGACGCCCTGTCTCAAGTTCCGCCTTGCCCACGAAAGCGGGCATCCAGGAACTTCAGCCCCGACGAGAGGAGCGCGTTGCTCTGGGTCCCCGCTTTCGCGGGGACGGCGGAAAAGAGGTTAGAATCCCGGTCGTCACATCCTTTCCCACGGCACGATTCTCTCCCATGGCCGAGCCGCAGCTTCACCTTCTGAGGACCCGGCGCTTTCTGCCGCTCTTCGTCACCCAGTTCCTGGGCGCGGTGAACGACAATCTGCTGAAGACCGCGCTGGTGACCCTGGTCACCTATCGCGCCTTCACCGACCCGGTGACGACCAAGATCGTCGTCGCCATCGCCACCGCCATCTTCATCGCGCCCTATTTCATCGCCTCGGCGACCGCGGGGCAGCTTGCCGACAAATTCGAGAAGGCGGCGCTGGTGCGCTACGTCAAGCTCTGGGAAGTCGGCGTGATGCTGCTCGCCGGCGCTGGCTTCGCGCTCGGCGGCGCGGCCTTCGTCTATTTCGAGCTCGCCGTCCTGTTCCTGCTCGGCGTCCAGGCGACGTTCTTCGGCCCAGTCAAATACGGCATCCTGCCGAACCTGCTGGCGCCGCAAGAGCTCATGGGCGGCAACGCGCTGATCGAGGCCGGCACCTTCATCGCCATCCTGCTCGGCACCATCGCGGGCGGGCTTCTCATCCTGGCGCCGGGCGGCAAGGCGATCGTCTCGGCGGTGCTGCTGGCCTTTGCCGCGGGCGGCTGGCTGGCGAGCCTGATGATCCCGCGCGCCGGCCGCGCTGCGCCCGATCTGCGCATCAATCCCAACATCTGGGCCGAGACCATGGCGATCCTGCGCTTTGCCAAGGCGCGGCGCGTGCTCTGGCTCTCAATCCTCGCGATCTCCTGGTTCTGGCTGGTCGGCGCCATCTTCCTGTCGCAGTTTCCGACCTATGCCAAGGTCACGCTCGGCGCCGATGCCAGCGTCGAGACGCTGTTCCTCGCCATGTTCTCGATCGGTATCGGCGCCGGCGCCATGCTCTGCGGCCGTTTGCTGCGCGGCGAGGTGAGCGCGCGCCTCGCCCCCTTGGGCGCGGTCGGCATGACACTCTTCACGCTCGATCTCTATGCGGCAAGCATGCGCGCCGGCGGCGGCAGCGGCGACGCGCTGATCGGCGTCGGTCAATTCCTCACCCATGCCGCGAATTGGCGGCTCAGCGTCGATCTCTTCATGATCGCGGTGTGCGGCGGGATTTTCACCGTGCCGCTTTACGCCCTGCTGCAAGCGCGCGCCGAGGAGAGCCACCGCTCGCGCGTCGTCGCCGCCAACAATGTGATGAACGCGCTCTTCATCGTCGCCTCGGGCGCGGTGAGTGCGATCATGCTGAAGCTCGGCCTTTCGGTGCCGGCGGTGTTCCTGGTCGTCGGCATTCTCAACGCGGCGGCGGCGGTCGTCGTCCTGCGCCTCGTGCCCGGCGAGATCCTGAAGACGCTGCTCGCCGGTGTCCTGCGCCTCGCCTACCGCGTCGAGATCAGCGGGATCGAGAATTATGACAAGGCGGGCGAGCGGGTGGTGATCGTCGCCAACCACCTCTCCTTCATGGACGGCGTGCTGCTCGCCGCCTTCCTGCCGGGCCGGCCCGCTTTCGCCATCGACACGGTGCGCGCCGCCGCCTGGTGGGCCAAGCCCTTTCTCGGCTTCGTCGATTGGGTGCCGATCGACCCGACCAAGCCGTTCGCCGCCAAGACGCTGATCCACGCCGTCGAGCAAGGCCGGCGGTGCGTCATCTTCCCCGAAGGCCGCATCACCGTCACCGGCGCCCTGATGAAGATCTATGAAGGGCCGGCGATGATCGCCGACAAGGCCAAGGCGGCGATCCTGCCGGTGCGCCTCGAGGGCCCGCAATACACCATCTTCTCGCGGCTCAAGGGCAAGCTGCGCCGCCGCTGGTTTCCCAAGATCACCATCGCCATCGAAGAGCCGCAGCAGATTCGTCTGCCGCCGGAGCTCAAGGGGCGACGACGCCGGCACGCGATCGGCCGCCGGCTCTACGACGTCATGTCGTCGATGATCTTCGCCACGGCCGATATCGAAAAGACGCTGTTCGACGCGCTGCTCGATGCGCGCGCCGTGCATGGCAGCGCTCACCTCGTGATCGACGATATCGAGCGGCGACCGCTGAGCTATGGCCGCTTGATCGCCGGCAGCTTCGTGCTCGGGCGCCGGTTCGAGGCGCTGAGCGAGAGAGGCGAGCGGATCGGGCTGCTGCTGCCCAACGCCGCGGCGACGGCGGTGAGCTTCTTCGCGCTTCATGTCGCCGGCGCGGTTCCGGCGATGCTCAACTACTCCAGCGGCGCCGGACCGATGGCGAGCGCCTGCCGCCTCGCGCAAATCCGCACCATCATCACCTCGCGCCGCTTCATCGAGCGCGCGCGGCTCGACGCCGCCGTGGCCACGCTGAGCGAAGGGCGGCGCATCCTTTATCTCGAGGATATGCGGGAGGCCATCGGCACGGTCGAGCGTCTCGCCGGCCTGGCCCGCGCCCGCTTCGCGCGGAGCCTCTATCGCCGTCGGGGTGCACGACCCGGCGACCCCGCCATCGTGCTCTTCACCTCGGGCTCGGAGGGGACGCCCAAAGGCGTCGCGCTCAGCCACCGCAACATCATCGCCAATTGCCAGCAGCTCGCGGCGCGCGTCGATTTCTCACCGGCCGACCTGGCGTTCAACGCACTGCCGCTGTTCCACGCCTTCGGCCTCACCGGCGGCTTGGTGCTGCCGCTCATCAATGGCGTGCGGATTTTCCTCTATCCCTCACCGCTGCATTACCGGATCGTGCCGAGCCTCGCCTACAACGTGAACGCTACCATCCTGTTCGGCACCGATACCTTCCTCGCGGGCTACGCCCGGGCCGGCAATCCCTATGATTTCTTCAGCGTGCGCTATGTCTTCGCCGGCGCCGAGAGAATCCGCGACGAGACGCGGCGGCAATGGATGGAGCGCTTCGGCTTGCGCATCCTCGAAGGCTATGGCGCGACCGAAACCGGGCCGGTGCTCGCGACCAACACGCCGATGCATTTCAAGCCCGGCACGGTCGGCCGCATGCTGCCCGGCATTGCCTGGCGGCTCGAGCCGGTCGAGGGCCTCGACGGCGGCCGCCTCTTCGTTTCCGGCCCCAATGTCATGCTGGGCTATCTCGATCCCGACCATGCCGGCGCCATCCAAGGGCTGCCGGGCGGCTGGTACGACACCGGCGACATCGTCACCATCGACGCCGAGGGTTACGTCACCATCCTCGGCCGCGCCCGGCGCTTTGCCAAGATCGGCGGCGAGATGGTGTCGCTCGGCGCGGCCGAAGCGCTGGCGGCGTCGCTGTGGCCCGAGGCGCATCACGCGGTCATCGCGCTGCCCGATCCGCGCAAGGGCGAGCAGCTCGTGCTGGTCACCGAGGAGAAGAATGCCAGCGTCGACGCGCTGCTCGCCGCTGCGCGGGCGCATGGCGCCGCCGAGGTAACGGTGCCGCGCAGCCTGATGACGGTGGCGAAGCTGCCCCTGCTCGCCACCGGCAAACCCGACTACCCCGCGGTGCGCGCGCTGGCAGAGGAGCGAATGCCGGCATCGGCGCCGCGCGTTGGCGGCAGGTAGAGAAAAGGGGATGAGGGGATAAGTGGGGATAGGGGGATTTTTTCGTTATCGCGCCGAAGGCGCGTTCACCCTGATCCCCCTATCCCCAGTCATCCCCATATCCCCCTTCCATCACTCACGAAAGCGCTCCGGCCAGACCGGCGCGTCGTGGCCGAGCGGCACCGGCGGTCTTACCCAGTGCGGTGGCGTCAGCGACATCTGCGCGGCCGGCGCCAGATGGCGGATGAGGCCCATCGGCGAGGGCGTCTCCTGGCTCAAGCGGATGATCTCCGCGTCGGGCAGCTCGCGGGGAAGCCCGGCGATGGCGGCGGCGTCGAACAGCCCCTTGTCGGACAGCCATTGCCCGGTGCGCGCCAGCGAGACGGTGACGCGCCAGCTTCCGCCCTCGCGCGCCCGGCGGCCGAGCGCCGCCATCGCGCCCAGCGCCAGGAGATAGCCGCTGATGTAGTCGAGCGCCGAGACCGGCATCAGGCGCGGCTTGCCGCCGCCCTCGATCAGCGCCATGCCGCTCGCGCTTTGCACGATGGTGTCGAAGCCGCGCCGTGCCGCCCAGGGGCCGCG
>JASHUO010000126.1 GCA_030039975.1 Alphaproteobacteria bacterium | reverse complement strand
GTCGGTGGCGCTGGCGCCAAAGCCGAAGCTCTGATAGCCACCGGTCGCGGTAAGCTCGATACGGTCGGTGATGCGGTAGCCGAGCTTCGCCTCCGTCCGCCAGATGAGCTCGTTCCCGAGCGTGAAGGTCTCGCCCTGCGTCTGCAGCGACGCGCCGAAGGTCGAGCCTACGCCGCCGGACAGCGACACCACCCAGCGCTCGGCCGGCGAATATTGCAGCAGCAGTCCGCCCATGCCCTCCCAATTGTAATAATCCTCGCCATAGCCGCCGATGCCGGTGAGATCGCGCGACCAGTAGCGGTAGCCGATCTCTCGTACGGCGTGAGCATGACGTTGCGATTCAAGGAAAAGGCGCGGCCGAGCCGGGCCGCGGTGGCGATGATGGTGTCGTTCGTCGTGCTCTGATAGGGCGTGCAGTCGCCGAATTGGTCGCAGAGCGCGCCGTTATAGTTGGTCGAGCCGGTGCTGCCGGTGACGTCGATATGGAAGTAGAGATTGGGAATCGGCGCCCAGGGGTAGGCGAGCAAGTTGAAGGCGAGAGTGGCGGTCGGCAGCCAGCCTTTCTCGGTGTCGAGCGTGGTCCCGCCCGCGGTCTCGGTGTAGTCGAGATAGGTCGCGCCGAGATCGAGCGAGAGGCCGTTATCGGCTTTGCGGATATCGGTTTCGTCGGCGGCCGCGCCGCGCGGCGCGACGGTTGCGGCCAGCGCCAGCGCGAGGATGGCGAGCCGGGAAGCGCGAAGGTGCATGCGCGGCGAGAGGCGGGCGCCATCGGCAGGCTCGCGAAAGAAATGGAGCGAATGCCGAAGGCGCTGGCATAGCGATGCCCGCCCGCATCTCCCACCGCCGTCCGAGCCTCCACACCGCGGCGCGTCCACCTTCATCTTCCCCCTTAACCTCGCCTAGGCTTGCGCGGCCATGCGCCGTCGCCATTCCGCCGCGTCGGCCTTCCTCTCCTGCAGAAATCTCATCATGGCCGCATCGAAGATGCCGCGCCGGTCGGCAATTTGATGGAGCCGAAAATCGGGAATGTGGTTGACCTCGACGATGACGGCACCGGCATCGATGGGCGCAATGTCCCATCCGAGCAACGGCACGTCCGCCAGTACTCTGGCGCCCTCCCTTGCGAGATCGAGGATTTGCCGCCAGTGCGGCACGGTGACGCCGACGAGGGCACCGCGGGTGTCGGGATGATGGCTGATGTCTTCGAAGCCATCCGGCGTCGTCTGCACCGCGTGCAGGATTTGGCCGTTCTCGAGGTCGAGCTGGGCGAGCAGATTGCCGATACGCCAGAAATTGTCGGCGGCATTGATGCCGGCGGGAATCTTCCACGATGCACGCAAAATCTGCGGCCCCTGTCGCGTTGCAGCCGTGAGCACTCGAACCGTCGCCAAGCGATCGCCGCAGAGCGGCCGCACGGCCGAATGGGGACTGACGCGCTTCTGAAAGAGATAGCCGGACGCGAAGTGCGTTGTGACGTCGCGCACGAAACCATCAAGCGCCAGCTTTCGACCATCGAAGGTCACCACGGCCTCGCGGGCCGAGTCGTATTGATCGAAGCTCGCAGAGCCGAGGCTTTGCCGCCCGCCCAGCGGTTTGCCGAAGAGCGGATAGCGCTCGCCGTTCGACAAAAACGCGCGCAGCTCCTCGGTGCTGCGCAGCAGGAAGGGCGCCGGCAACCCGGTCGCTTCGTGATAGAGGGCGACGGTCGGCATCACGGGGAGGCCATGCGCCCCAAGCAGGAAATCGCAGGCAATCTTGTTGTCGATCACCCCATAGAGATCAAGGCGATAGTTCGCTTGCAGCAAGATCTGCCGCGCTCGCTTGATGCCGGCGAAGGCGGTTCTGTCGGCGGTTCCGTAGAAATCCGGGTCAAAGAGCTTAAACCCCAGATATTCCTCGATCGAGAGTCGGCTTCGGAGTCGAAGCACCATCCAGTCCGCAAGGAGACGGGCAACGGACACATGCCTGCCGGCCGCGGCCTGCCGGAGCTTTGAAACCCGTGCCGGCCGTGGCCTCGGCCTCGACACGTCGACCGAACTGGCTTCGACCGAGCGGACCGTCATGCGAGATAAGCCGCACTGTTCTGGGTGCGCAGCAGCACCCGCTGCTGCAGGCCACCGATATCCTTCCGCTTTATGCACGCTTTACGCGCGTCATCCCCGCTGCTCAGCAAAATCTGCCGAACACGACGCCGTCTGGAGAAGGCCGACTACTTGTGAGCGATGATCGCTATCGCAGAGGGGCCGCCGGAACCTGCTGCCAGCCGGTGTAGCAGGACGCGACGTGGGGGTAGTAGCCCGGCGGATTGCTGCAGTAGTACCAAGTCTGCGCCGGCTGCTGATAGACCACCGGCGGCGGCGTATAAATTACCGGCGGCGGGCTGTAGATGACGGGCGGCGGCACATAAGCGACGGCCGGCGGCCAGCCGTAATACGGGCGGTAGTAGTAGGGATAAACCGGTGCGCCGATCCCGACGCCAACGAAAACATGGCTATGCGCCACGGCCCGATCCGCGCCGAGTCCGGACGCCAGAGCGAGGCCACAAAGCACCAGACCAACCTTCGTGAGAGTTTGCATGATCCCCCTTCCGCCTCCTACGCCTCTTGCGAGGAGGCCGCTGTCACTGGGGAAATAAGCACCCTCTCAACGGGGCAGATGTGACCGGACGCACAGGCGCGGATGCACCTGCACGGCCGATTCGCGAAAGAGAGGCGAAGCGTCTTACTTCGCTCGCTTGGCCAATCGCCGCTTCAAAGACGCGATGCCGGCCCGAAGCTGACCCTCTCGCAGCGTCCAATTCTCTGCGGATGTCGCGCGGTACGCCAGCACCGCCGGCGCGGGCTCGGTGAGTTCAAGGACGTTCAACTCGTCGATGACGTTCTCCATCCTTCTGG
>JASHUO010000125.1 GCA_030039975.1 Alphaproteobacteria bacterium | reverse complement strand
TAGCCTCGGCCAGACGAGGTCTTCAGCAAGCCGCGATCCGCGCCCAGGGCCTTGCGTACCGCCGATATATGAACCTGCAGTGTATTTTCTTCGACGATCGAGCCCGGCCATACGCGATCCATCAGGGCGTGCTTGCTGACGACCTCTCCGGCGGAGCGCACCAGAACCTCGATGATCTCGAAGGCGCGGCCGCCGATGGCGACCGGAACCCCGCGCGCGCGCAGCTCGCGCCGGGCGAGGTCGACCTCCCAGTCGCCGGATTCGTATACCGGCCCTCCGCCCTGTGCAGACACCCCCAAACCTCTCTTCAGATTTTTTCAGCTTTAGTTAGAAACTCGACCCCGCGAGCGCAAGAACTCGATCGATGAGGAGGAACGGCCTTGTCTGAAGCGCCGGGTCGCTTGTCTCCGGCTCGACCGCAGCCCCTGATCGGCGGGACACTTCCTCAACCCAAACGCGGAACCGGTTTTCGGCATCAGGCGCCGGCGAAGATGGAATAAACTCTGTGCTCGGCGCGGTGCGCCCAACCGGCCGATCGGTGCGTTAGTGAGCATACGACCGCGAAACAGCGCGGCGCCTGGAGGGGAATCCGATGGCAAAAACCGTAGCCGATCAATTCGCGGAGATTCTGGCTGCAGCTGGCGTCAAGCGCATCTACGGGATTGTCGGCGACAGCCTCAACGGCATAACGGACTCAATCCGGCGCCAGGGCAAGATCGAGTGGCTCCACGTCCGGCATGAAGAGGTTGCCGCCTTTGCAGCGGGTGCCGAGGCGCATATGACCGGCGCGCTCGCGGTGTGCGCGGGAAGTTGCGGACCGGGCAATCTGCACCTCATCAACGGCCTCTTCGATTGCCACCGCTCGCGCCTACCGGTGCTCGGGATCGCCGCGCAGATTCCTTCGCCCGAGATCGGCGCCGGCTATTTCCAAGAAACCCATCCGGAGACGCTGTTCCGGGAATGCAGCCATTATTGCGAGCTGATCTCCGGCCCGCATCAGATGCCGCGCACGCTGGAACTCGCGATCCGCGCGGCCGTCGGCAAGCGCGGCGTCTCGGTCGTCGTGATTCCCGGCGACGTGGCACTGCAACCCGCCGCCGATGCGCCGCTTCCCAAGCTCGGCGGCCTGCTGCCGCCGGCGCCGGTCGTGGCGCCCGCGCAAGGCGATCTCGAGCGGCTGGCGGCGCTGCTGAACGGCGATGGCCGCATCACGATCCTCTGCGGCTCCGGCTGCCAAGGCGCGCATGACCAGCTCTTGGCCTTGGGCGAGCGCCTCAAGGCGCCGATGGTGCATGCGATGCGCGGCAAGGAGCATGTCGAGTGGGACAATCCCTACGATGTCGGCATGACCGGCCTGATCGGGTTCGCCTCCGGCTATTATGCGATGCTCGACTGCGATGTCCTGCTGATGCTGGGAACCGACTTTCCCTATCGGCAATTCTACCCGCAGGGCGCGGGCGTCCGGATCGCGCAAATCGACATCCGGCCGGAGAATATCGGCCGCCGCGCCGCGGTCGATCTCGGCGTAGTGGGCGACGTCAAGGCGACCCTCGCCGCCTTGCTGCCCTTGCTGAGGGAAAAGCGCGACGGCGCGCATCTCGAGCAAGCGCGCAAGCACTATGCCAGAGCGCGCAAAGGGCTCGACGAACTCGCGGCCGGCGGGAAACGCTTAATACACCCGCAGCAGGTGGCAAAAGCGGTCAGCGATGCGGCCGCGGCGGATGCCGTGTTCACCTGCGATGTCGGTCTGCCGACGGTATGGGCCGCGCGCTACCTTGCCATGAACGGCAAGCGGCGGCTCGTCGGCTCCTTCTGGCACGGCTCGATGGCCAATGCCATGGCCCAGGCGATCGGCGTTCAGGCGGCGTATCCCGGCCGTCAGGTCGTCTCGCTCTCGGGCGATGGCGGCTTCACCATGCTCATGGGCGACCTTCTCAGCCTGGTGCAGCTCAAGCTTCCCGTGAAGGTCGTCGTCTTCAACAACGGCGCGCTCGGCTTCATCGAGCTCGAGCAGAAATCGACCGGCTTCCTCGAGTTCGGCACGGACTTCGAAAACCCGAATTTTGCAGCGATGGCGGAGGCCGTCGGCATCCGCGGCATTCGGCTCGAAAATCCAGCGGATGTGAAGGAAGGCATCGCCGCGGCGCTCGCCCATAACGGCCCGGTTGTGGTCGATGCGGTGGTGAACCGGACGGAGCTCGCCATGCCGCCCGCGATCACGACGGAGATGGCGAAAGGCTTTACGCTCTACATGGTGAAAGCCGTGCTGAGCGGGAAAACCGACGAGATCATCGACCTGGCGAAGACCAACCTATGGCGTTAGCGGGAGGTCGACATGGACGTTACGGCGCTCCTCCTGTCGCGGCTCCAGTTCGCGTTCACCATCTCGTTCCACATCATCTTCCCGTCCTTCTCGATCGGCGTGGCGGCGTGGCTGACCATTCTCGAAGCCTTGCATTTTACGACCGGACGACCGGCCTATCGCCTGGTCTTTGAGTTCTGGCTCAAGATCTTCGGTGTCGCCTTCGGGCTCGGGGTCGTTTCCGGCGTCGTGATGGCGTTCCAGTTCGGCACGAATTGGAGCGTGATGGCAGAGAGGTCGGGCCCCATCCAGGGGGTGCTCCTCTCCTACGAGACCTTCACCGCCTTTTTCCTCGAAGCCAGCTTTTTCGGCATCCTGCTCTTCGGCCGCCCGCGTGTCCCGCCCTGGTTCTATCTGTTCTCGACCGCGATGGTCGCGCTCGGCACCACGCTCTCCGCCTTCTGGATCATGGCCAACAACAGCTGGATGCAGGTTCCGGTGGGCTATGTCATTCAGAACGGCGCCTATGTCCCGGACGACTGGTCGAAGATCATCTTCAGCCCGGTGCTCTGGGTGCGCTTCCCGCATATGCTGCTGGCATCCTTCCTGACCGGCGCCTTCTGCGTTGCCGCGACCGGCGCGTGGTATCGGCTGCGCGGCGAATTCACCGCCGAGGGCCGGATCATGCTCCGCATGGGGCTTTACCTCGCGGCCATTCTCGTGCCGATTCAGCTCTTCTTTGGACATCTCAACGGCGAATATGTCGTTCACCACCAGCCGGCGAAAATGGCGGCGATCGAGGCCCGCTGGCACGACGAGAAGCCGGCTTCCGAGGTGCTGCTCGCCTGGCCGGATGCCGAGAATGGGCGCAACCTCTTCGCGATAACGCTGCCGGCGCCGCTCGGCAGCCTCATCGACTCGGACAGCCTCTCCGCGGGAGAGGTTGGGCTTGACAGCATCCCGCCGCAGGACCGCCCGCCGGTGCTCATTCCGTTCTTCGCCTTCCGCATCATGGTGGGCTGCGGCCTGATCATGCTGGCCCTCGCCTGGGTCGGCAGCTATTTGAGTTTCAAGCAGCGCCTCGAAGAATATCGCGTGCTGCTGTGGCTGATCTTCTTCAGCTTCCCTCTGCCTTTCATCGCCATCTTGACCGGTTGGTTCACCGCTGAAGTCGGACGTCAGCCCTGGACCA